>JAJYTK010000204.1 GCA_021793095.1 Pseudomonadota bacterium | reverse complement strand
CAGTGAAACGCTCTCGTTGTGGTCCTTTAGGTCTGTGTTTTTTGCTCTGTACCCGCTTGTAAGGCCTCGATATCCTCACTGAGCGATTGCGGATCAATTTGCCCCAAGATGTGTTTGTGTTGTTCTCCCTGCGCATTAAATAGCACAGTAAAGGGCAAGCCCCCTTTGCTATTACCCAAATCACGCATCACCTCGACGCCGGCATAGCCCGGTATCAATAAGTCATACGTCACTGGCACCTCTTGGAGGAATTTTTTGATATTGCGCTGTGTATCAATGGCCAGCCCTAGAAACTGCACCTCTGGATAAGCCTGGCTCAGCTGCTCGAGATCGGGCATTTCCTCGACGCAGGGCGGGCACCAACTGGCCCAAAAATTAACGACCAAAGGACGCCCCTGGTAGGGCTGTAAATCTACTTCGTCGCCTTGTAAATCGCTAAACTTGAGCGCAAAGAAATCTTTGGGGGCCTCTTCATCAGAGGCGGCATACGCAGGTAATGACCCACCCCAGGTCACGACCGCCCCAAAACTCAAATATTGTAAAAATTGTCGACGTTGCATTGATTTGGCCTTTCCTACCCCTTAAGTACATTGAGTGCAGTCATCTCAATGATTAATAAAGCGGCAAAACGCAGTGTATGATTCACGCCCATGTTGGTTGGTCTGTGCATTTGCTTTTAAGTTTCCTTGCTTTATTATCAAGCTGCATGCGTGCAGTTAATTTAATGGGCCGGGAGAGCAGATGCATATTCATATTTTAGGGATTTGTGGGACATTTATGGGTGGGCTGGCCTTGCTCGCACGTGCGGCAGGGCACAAGGTCACTGGCTGTGATGCCGGCGTTTATCCGCCCATGAGCACCCAGCTAGAGGAGCAGGGCATTGCACTCATCGAGGGCTTTGGCACCGAGCAACTCGAGCTCAAGCCCGATCTTTTTGTGATCGGCAATGTGGTGGCCCGTGGCAATCCGCTGATGGAGGCGATCCTGGCACGGGGCCTGCCCTATACCTCGGGGCCACAGTGGTTAGGCGATCATATTTTACGTCATCAGCATGTATTAGCTGTCGCTGGCACACATGGCAAAACCACCACCAGCTCAATGCTGGCGTGGATATTAAAGCATGCCGGTCGCCACCCCAATTTTCTCATCGGTGGCATTGCCCCCGATCTAGAGGTATCCGCACATTTTGACCCGCGCGGCGAACTCTTTGTCATCGAGGCGGATGAATACGACACCGCTTTTTTTGATAAGCGCTCAAAGTTTGTGCATTACCATGCCCGCACGGCCATTTTACATAACCTAGAATTTGATCATGCCGACATTTTTCCAGATTTAGCAGCCATCGAAACCCAGTTTCATCATTTTGTACGCACCATACCCAACAATGGAGCCATTTTGAGCCCCGCCGACAGCCCGGCTTTGGATCGCGTCCTTGAGCGGGGCTGTTGGACGCCGGTCACTCGTTTGAATACGCCCCAAGGCTGGCACTACCAATGGCAACCCAATGGGCATCTGCGCATTCATCACGGTGCCGATAGCGCGATCATCGAGTGGGGGCTACGCGGTGAGCACAATGCACAAAATGCACTCGCCGCCATTGCTGCCAGCCACCAAGTAGGCGTGAGCTTGGACAATGCTTGCGCGGCCCTGAGCGTGTTCCAAGGCATCAAACGACGACTAGAGTTACGTGGCACAGTCGCGGATATCGAGGTTTTTGATGATTTTGCCCACCATCCCACTGCAATCACCACCACTTTGCAGGGCGTGCGTAAAAACCTGTCTTCGGGGCGCATCATCGCCGTCTTCGAGCCGCGTTCCAACACCATGCGCGAGGGTGCCTTGGTGGCCGATTTACCGGCGGCGCTCGGGCATGCAGACAGTGTGTTTTGTTACCAAGAAACTGAGGGTAAACATGCTTTAAAATGGAATGCTCAAGAGGCGTTATCCGCGCTGGGTGAACGCTTACACGTCCACTACCAATACGACGCTTTGGCCCAGGCGGTGGCTCATGCCGCTGCCCCAAACGATAAAATCATCGTGATGAGCAACGGTCATTTTGGCAATGTTCACGACCGGATCCTGCAGGCTTTGCAGGCGCGCTTTGATTCATAAGCTTTTAACTATCTCGCATCATGTTTCTTTATCTACACGGCTTTCGCTCTTCGCCTTTATCTGCAAAATCTCAGATCATGTATGGCGCCTTACAAGCGCGGGGTCAGGCCCAGCGATGGCACTGTCCTCAGCTAAGCACACAACCTGCACGCGCCATTGAGCAATGCCGCCAACTGATCAACACGCATCACCAACCCGGCCAGCCACTGACTATTATGGGTTCGTCGCTGGGCGGTTTTTATGCCACTTACCTCGCTGAACAATGGCCCAATGCACAGTGCGTGGTTCTCAACCCCGTCGTGCATGCTGCCCGTGATCTGGCACATTATGTCGGCCCACTCACTAATTTTCATACCAATGAGCCTTTTGAGTTTACTGAGGCCGATGTGGCGGCGTTGGCTGCCCTTGAAATTTCCCAGATCACACACCCCGAACGCTACTTTCTCATCGCTGCCACCGGTGATGAGCTGTTGGATTGGCGCGAAATGGCGGCGCATTACGCTGGGGCCAAACAAGAGATTATTTCCGGCAGTGATCATGGGCTTTCAGATTTTGAAAACTATCTGCCACAAGTTTTTGCCTTTCTGGATGGAACAGATGCTGCGACACGCCAGTCCACGCGTCATGATGGCTAAACACACCGCCCTTTCAGTCACTTATTTGCACTTTTAGCTCACCTACAGGCCTGTCAAGCAATGTACGTCCTTTACGAAGATAACAGTAGATTCAAGGCGGAAAAAGTTTTTTCGCGCGCTGAACGCAGTCTACAAGTCGAATCTGCCACGGGTAAACGCTCTAAAATTCGCACGGATCGCGTGTTTATGGAATTCGAGCGCCCTGAGCCCGACCAATTGCTCGCCCAAGCCGAGTCGTTGGCCGCAGACATTGACATTGATTTTGTCTGGGAATGCGCCCCCGCAGAAGGGTTTGAGGCCGCGGAATTTGCCGCGGAATATTATGGGACGGCCCAACCCAGCGCCGTGCAAAAAGCAGCCTTTATTTTTGCCGTGCATGCTGCACCTGCTTATTTTCATCGTCGTGGGGCCGGCAAATACCGCCCAGCCCCACCGGAAACCT
>JAJYTK010000203.1 GCA_021793095.1 Pseudomonadota bacterium | reverse complement strand
GCCCTGGAAGTCATCTTGGGTGATGGTTTGATCATTGGCCCCTTGTAGAGAAAACTTGAGATCCGGCATGAACCCGCGAATGGTATGAATTTGGGTGTCGGCGGCCTGTGCCGATGGATGGGTGGGGCCCCCAAAAATACAAGACAGCCCTAACAACCCGACCACCAAACCGCGCCGCAATGTACCGTGCAATGGCCCTCGGGTGGCGCTGCCCGCTGTCCGGGGCAAGCGCCCACGCCAAGTGTGTAAAATACCCAAACTGCGTGGCATGATCATATAATTAAAACCCCAAGTTTAAGCGGCGGACTCTTGGACCAAACCACTATGGCGGAGCAGGGCCTCAGGGGTGGCATCGCGCCCTCTGAATGCCCTGAACGACTCAGCCGAGGGGCGAATCCCGCCAACAGCCAAAATCTCATCTAAAAAGCGCTGGCCTACTTCGGGGACCAGGGTGCTTGGGCTGTTTTTCTCTTTGGCTGCTTCTTCAAATGCTGAGAAAGCATCCGCAGAGAGTACCTCGGCCCATTTATAGCTGTAGTAACCAGCGGCATAACCACCCGCAAATAGGTGTGAAAAATGATGCGGAAAGCGATGCCAGCTGGGTGGGAAAACCACTGCGACCTCTTGGCGGACGCTGTCCAGAGTATCCAATACCTCATCAATAGATAATCCGCGTGTTTGACTATGAATGAGCATGTCAAAGAGGGCAAACTCAATTTGGCGCACCATTTGCATGCCGCTGAGGAAGTTTTTGGCGGCCAGCATGCGCTCAAACAGTTCTTTTGGCAAGGGTTCTTGGGTATCTACATGTGATGACATGTCTTTTACCACGGACCAATCCCAGCAAAAGTTTTCCATAAACTGAGAGGGCAATTCAATGGCATCCCATTCAACGGCAGAAAAGGCAGCGACATCCGGTTCGTCTACTTTGGACAGTAAATGGTGTAGGGCATGGCCACTCTCGTGGAACAGTGTAATGACATCATCATGAGTGAATAGAGCGGGCCGCCCATTTTGAGGCGCACTGAAATTACAAGTGAGATAGGCGATGGGCAGATAATCAGCACCCAGTGTATTGCGCCGACGATGCCTCTCGCTGCCGACCCAGGCACCACTTTGTTTGCCTTGGCGGGCATAAAGGTCGATGTATAGATAACCTACCGGTGCCCCTTTTTGTGACACCTCGTAGACCCGCGCATCTTGATGCCAAGTAGGGGCCTCTATTTGTTTAAATTGAGCACCGAAAAGATTTTCTGCCACAGAAAATAGGCCTTGTAAAACATGAGGCTCTGTAAAATATTGCTTGACCTCGTCCTCAGAGTAGTCATAGCGCGCTTTTTTCATTTGCTCTGAAACGTAGGCAACATCCCAAGGCTCAATCGCCTCGATGCCGAGCTCTTGTCGAGCAAAGTCGGTCAGGCTTTGAAAGTCGCTTTGCGCATAGGGCTTGGAACGCTCGGCGAGGTAGTGCAGAAACTCAGTGATTTGTTCCGCAGAGTCAGCCATTCGGGTTTGCAGCTGCAGTGCGGCAAAATGCTCAAAACCGAGCAACTCAGCCTCTTGGATGCGTAACTGCAATAGTTTTTCAATCGCTTGGCTATTGTCCCATTGGGTATCATCACTTTGGTCAGATGCAATGGTAGCAAATGCTTTGTACAGTGTTTTACGTAACTCTTGGCGATGCGCATATTGCATCACGGGCAAATAGCAGGGCATTTGCAAAGTGAGTTTCCAGCCCTCTTTGCCGTCCTTTTCAGCGGCCTGCTGTGCGGCTGCCTTTACGTCGTCAGGGATGCCGTCTAATTGAGCCTCGTCTGTGATATATAAGGCCCAATGATCGGTGCTGTCCAAAACGTTTTCAGAAAATTGCTGTGAAGTCGTTGCTTGTTCCTCTTGGTTTTTGGCAAAGAGTTCACGCTTTTGCTCATCTAATTCGGCACCCCCTAAAACGAAATTTTGTAAGGCGAGCTCAATCGCACGTTTTTTGGGTGCATCTAGAGACTGTTCATCGCTGGCTGCTGCCAAGGCCTTGTATTGGGCGTAAAGCTTTTGGTGTTGACCCATCCAAGTCGCAAAAGCACTGACTTTAGGCAGACATGCGTTGACAGCTTCGCGTAGTTCGGGGGTGTTGACCACAGCATTTAAATGTCTGCTAATTGACCAAGCGCGCCATAACTTTTCCGTGGCATCATGTAGTGCTTCGACCAAGGAATCCCAGGTAGGTTGCGGTTGCTCTACTAGCTGTTCGATATCTTGGCGTGCATGAGCCAGTAGCATGTCAAGGGCCGGTTCTATGTGCTCTGGGCGGATGGCCTGATAGTCAATGAATTCATCAATGGGTGCTAAAAGGGGATTTGTCATACAGTTTACTTTTATGCGTGAGTGTTTGGGTTTGGTGCAGTGGCTCGTTGGGCATGTTTTTGAGCGGCCTCAAGGGTGTTGACCAGCAGCATGGCAATGGTCATGGGGCCTACGCCGCCGGGGACAGGGGTGATGGCCTGCGCAACTGGTTGGCAATCATCAAAATCAACATCACCCACCAAGCGTCCATCATCTAAACGATTAATGCCGACATCGATAATAACCGCGCCTGGTTTGATCATATCGCCGGTGATCATTTCAGGACGGCCCACGGCAGTGACTAAGATATCTGCACGACGGGTATGGGCAGCCAAATCGCGGGTTTTTGAATTGCAAATGGTCACGGTCGCGCCGGCCGCCTGCAAAAGTAAAGCAATTGGTTTGCCAACAATATTGCTCGCACCCACGACGACGGCCTCGGCTCCCCATGCGGAAACACCTTCATTTTCCAGCATACGCATGATCCCATAGGGGGTGCAAGGCTTTATCTGTGGATTGCCAATCAATAAATGGCCCGCATTAATGACATGAAAACCATCCACATCTTTGGCGGGATCGATGGTGGCAATCACAGCATTTTCATCTAAATGATCGGGTAAAGGCAGTTGAACCAAAATGCCATGAATTTCATCAGCCTCATTGAGTGCTTGAATTTGGGACAGTAGCTCATCTTGGCTGATGTCATTTGGCAGTCGAATGACCTGGGAATGCATGCCCACTTGTTCACATGCCTTGGCTTTGTTGCGCACATAAATATGCGACGCGGGGTCATCCCCGACAATCACGACCGCTAAGCCAGGGGTGATGTCTAAATTTTGAACGCCTTGGGCGACC
>JAJYTK010000202.1 GCA_021793095.1 Pseudomonadota bacterium | reverse complement strand
GGGTGTATGAGTGCTTTTGCGGCAAAACCATCCCCTTTGGCTGCCTGGGCCTCTGCTTCTACCAGCTCAAGATTGCGTATATCGGCACAGATGCTATCAATGGCAACCACACCAGCAGCAGCGGCGGCCAATAAGCACATATCGCGCGCGAGCACAAATGGCGAGGTATAGCGATCACCAATACGATTACGTACCGCGCCTAATGATCCCGCCAAGTCCTCTCCACCCCACATCAACCCGTATAAACGCTTGGGCACTTGAGTATTGAAAGTGTTTAAATTAAGCACAGACTCAGCATTTTCGGTAGCAATACCAACAACCAACGTGCTTTGTTGCTCAATATTATTTGCAGCCTCAAATGCCTGTAAATAATAATCCAAGCGCATGATATCTGGCTGCCCATTAAGTTTAGGCAGCACAATTCCATCAGGACGATGCGGCATCACCGCAGCCAGATCATCAAGATAGAGTGGTGTATCAAAATCATTGATACGGACGAATATCTTTTGATTTGCCCTTCTAGGCCGTTGTAAAGATTGCTGCACCACCTGACGCGCAGCCTCTTTGCCCCCTAAGGAAACAGAATCTTCTAAATCTAAAATCAACGCATCCGCCTCTGTGGCCGATGCCTTTTCAAACATACGCTCTTTATCGCCAGGCACAAATAAAAACGAACGCATCTAAGCCTCCTTTTTTCTCATCAAAGCAAAACGGCGGCAAACGGCAACGACCTGATCATCTTGATTCAAACAGGTATGCTCAAACTCTACAATGCCGGTATCGGGCCGTGAGCGAGACTCTCTCTTGCCTATCACCTTAGTTTCTGCGCGTAGCGTATCGCCCTGAAACACAGGATTAGGGAATTTCACATCTGACATACCCAGATTGCCAATGGTTGTTCCCAAGGTGGTGTCCTGTACCGTCATGCCTATCAACAAGCCCAGAGTAAAGAGGCTGTTGACCAACGGTTTGCCCCATTCGGTCTGGGCTGAAAAATGAGCATCAATGTGCAGCGGCTGAGGGTTCATCGTCATCAAACTAAACGACATGTTGTCATATTCCGTGACGGTACGCGTCAAGGAATGCTTAAATACGTGATCAACTTCGAATTCTTCGTAATATAGTCCTGACATAATGCATCCTTTTAAAGAGGGTGAAATCGTTATGCTTAGCATTATCAAAGAGATAGCATTTTCACCCCATCAAAATGTGACCATTAATATGATTTGGGTAAATCCAATACGCGCTCTGCGATATAACATAATGCCAGTTGGGGGCTCACTGGGGCGATACGGGGAATCATCACCTCGCGCAAATAGCGCTCAACATGGTATTCTTTGGCGTAACCAAACCCGCCATGCGTCATCACCGCACGCTCGCAAGCAGTGAAACCGGCCTCGCCAGCGAGGTATTTAGCCGCATTGGCCTCCGCCCCACAAGAGCGCCCATTGTCATATAACCAAGCCGCCTTGAGCACCTGCAGCCAGGTGGCCTCTAATTCGGCCCATGAAGCTGCCAAAGGGTGCTGTATCGCTTGGTTTTGGCCAATTGGGCGGTTAAACACCTCACGCTCATTCGCGTAGTTGGTAGCCCTATTCAGGGCAGCCATCCCCAAACCAACAGCCTCAGCTGCAATTAAGATGCGCTCAGGGTTTAACCCAAATAAAATGTATTTAAACCCCTGCCCTTCTTCACCGATCAGATCCTCTTGGGGGATTTCAAAATCATCGAAAAAGAGCTCGTTTGAATCCACCCCATGTCGGCCCATTTTAGGGATCGCACTGACCTGCACCTTTTCTCTATCAAGCCGGGTATAAAAAAGGCTTAACCCTTCACTTGGGTTTTTCACCTCTTCTAAAGGGGTAGTACGAGCAAGAAGTAAAATATTATCGGCAACCTGTGCCGTTGAAATCCAAATCTTTTGACCATTAACAACGTAACGATCGCCTTTTTTTTCCGCCCGTAGTTTGAGCTGTGTTGTGTTGAGCCCTACATTGGGCTCAGTCACCCCAAAACATGCCTTTTCTGTGCCCGTCGCGATAGGTCGCAACATACGTTCGCGCTGTTCTTCGTTGCCATAAATATCAACAGGCTTGAGCCCAAAAATATTAATATGAATGGCTGAGGCCCCTGTCATCCCCGCCCCTGACTCTGCAACTGTGCGCATCATGATGGCGGCTTCCATAATACCCAAACCTGCACCACCATACTGCTCAGGGGTGCAAATACCTAACCAACCTTCGTTAGCCATGGCCTGGTAAAACTCTTCGGGGAAGCGCCCTTCATTGTCTATATCAAGCCAATATTGGTCATCAAATCGTGCGCATAATCGCTCTACAGAGTCCTTGATGGCGCGTTGCTCTTCAGAATATTCGAAATTCATAACTGCATCCTTACTACTGATTTGAATTAATCACCCCCTGCGCTGCCAAGCTGTGCAGTTCTTGGTCAGTCAAACCAAAGTCCTTGAGGATCTGGGCCGTATCGGCGCCTAGGTTGGGCGCCAACCGTTTAGGTTGTGGTTCTGTACGTGAAAAATTGATGGGGACCTTCATCGTGCGTAAAGTCCCTTCGGTAGGATGCTCTTGGGTCTTAAAAAAACCAACCGCATCCAAATGTGGATCATTGAGTAACCCCTGAAAATCATGCAAGGGCATGGCGGGCACGTCAGCCTCTATGAGCAGATCCATCCACTCTTGTGTACTCTTTTCGATAAACACCTCTTCGAGTTCGGCATAGATTTCATCAATATGCTGCTGCCTACTTTCCATGGTGGCATAACGCGGGTCATTAGCAAACGACTCTGCTCGATCGGTAGCGGCAAAAAAACGCTCCCAATGAGCATCCGTATAAAAAAGCACCCCAATATAGCCGTCTCGAGTTTGATAAGGTTTTCTATAAGCAGAGAGTTGCCGCGTGTAGCCCCCTTGGTTTAAAGGAGGCTCAAAACTAAGCCCATCTAGGTGATCACACAATACAAAATGAGCCATCGCCTCAAACATGGGCACCTGTATCTTTTGACCCTGTTGACTGGTAGAGCGCTCGCAAAGGGCGGATAAAATTGCAATCACTGCAGTCAGTGCCCCAACACGGTCAGAAATGGCATTCGGCACATAGGCGGGATGACCCTCAGGATCTCTATAACTAAATAAATGGGCCAACCCACTACCTGCCTGGATCAGATCATCATAAGCG
>JAJYTK010000201.1 GCA_021793095.1 Pseudomonadota bacterium | reverse complement strand
GGTAGCGGCACCTACACGGATCACAGCCACACCGCCAGCGAGTTTGGCCACACGCTCTTGGAGCTTCTCGCGATCGTAGTCAGAGGTGGCTTCTTCGATTTGTGCGCGGATTTGCTTGACGCGTGCTTCGATAGAAACGCTGTCACCAGCACCATCAATAACGGTGGTGTCCTCTTTGCGGACCTCGACGCGCTTGGCCTGACCCAAGTGCTCGATGGTTGCGTTTTCGAGGGTCATACCGGTCTCTTCGGAGATGACAGTACCGCCAGTCAGTACAGCGATGTCCTCGAGCATGGCCTTGCGACGGTCACCAAAACCAGGCGCCTTGACAGCGGTGGCTTTGAGAATGCCGCGAATGTTGTTGACAACCAAGGTGGCCAATGCTTCGCCTTCGACGTCCTCGGCGATGATCAGCAGTGGGCGATTGGATTTGGCAACCTCTTCGAGGATGGGCAACAAATCGCGGATGTTGCTGATCTTTTTGTCATAAATCAGGATGTAGGGCTCATCGAGCTCGGCGGCCTGTTTTTCAGGGGAAGTAATGAAGTAGGGGGACAGGTAGCCGCGATCAAATTGCATGCCCTCGACCACGTCGAGCTCGTTGTCCAAAGATTGGCCGTCTTCGACGGTAATCACACCCTCTTTACCTACTTTTTCCATGGCATCAGCGATGATTTTGCCGATGGACTGATCTGCGTTGGCAGAGATGGCACCTACTTGAGCGATTTCTTTGCTGGTGGTGCAGGGGCGGGAAAGGTCACGCAACTGCTCTACTGCAGTGTCGACGGCTTTGTCGATACCGCGCTTGAGGTCCATGGGGTTGATGCCAGCGGCAACGTACTTGAGGCCCTCTTCAACAATTGCTTGGGCGAGTACGGTTGCTGTGGTGGTCCCGTCACCGGCGTTATCTGCGGTCTTAGAGGCGACCTCTTTGACCAGTTGGGCACCGATGTTTTCAAATTTGTCTTTGAGTTCGATTTCTTTCGCTACGGAAACACCGTCTTTGGTCACGGAAGGTGCACCAAAAGAGCGATCAAGTACCACGTTGCGGCCTTTGGGGCCCATGGTGGTTTTTACCGCATTAGCGAGAGTGTTGACACCACGTACGATGTTGGTACGTGCCTTATCACCGAAATATACTTGCTTTGCAGCCATTGTGTTTAATCCTTAAGGTTTTTGAATGGTTTACTCGACAATTGCCAGGATTTCTTCTTCGCGGATAACGAGTAACTCTTCGCCGTCAACTTTTACGGTTTGCCCGGCGTATTTGCCAAACAAGACCTTGTCGCCTGCTTTGACATCGAGTGAGAGCACCTTGCCGTCGTCAGTGCGCTTGCCAGGGCCGACAGCGATAACCTCGCCTTGATCGGGCTTTTCTGCAGCGCTATCAGGAATGACAATACCTGATTCGGTGGTGCGCTCGTTTTCCAAGCGCTTGACGATCACTCGATCGTTCAAAGGACGCAGTGCCATAGTTACACTCCTGTATTAAAAGAGAATTGATGTTTGTAAATTACTGTTGTTAGCACTCTCTGCTCACGAGTGCTAATTATAAAGATTGAGAAAGTTTTTTCAAGTCTTAAACAGCAACTGGGACGAGCCAATAAATGCAAAAAGACTCGCCGCTTTGTTCGCTTTCACTTACACTAAGTGAGGCCAACTGATTTTTTTTCAAGTGTGGGGCAGCCGTCAAATTGTAAATAATGGTTACGGCATTTTTCATTCAATCTTGGCAGAGAAAATAATGAGTACAGAGCGTTTATTGGTCATTAATGCAGGGAGCTCCAGCCTAAAGTTTCATCTTTATCAGGTGCGAAATTTTGAGCGTGCAGATTACGAGGACCTGTCTTTGTTATATGCGGGCAACCTATCCGGCATTGGTACCGATATCGCTCATTTGTGCATTCGAGATAAGGCGGGGCAACCTGTGCTTGACCGAGCGGCCGCACCTGGTGAGGCGGGCAGCCTAGGAGAGGCTCAGGCGTTTTTGGCGCAGTGGTTGCAGCAGCATGTAGAGGGGGCGCCTGTCGCCGTAGGACACCGCATTGTGCATGGCGGGGCAGAAATGCATGGCAGTGTGGTGATTGATGACAAGGTGGTTGATTATCTCGATGGTTTGGCGCCGCTGGCCCCTTTGCACCAGCATAACAACCTGGCGCCCGTCCATGTGATTCGTGAGCATTGGCCCGATCTTTTACAGGTGGCTTGCTTTGATACTGCCTTTCATCACAGTCATAGCGATATGATCACGCGTTACGCTGTCCCAGAACGCTTTTACGAGCAAGGGGTGCGACGCTACGGCTTTCATGGGCTGTCTTATCAATATATTGCGCATTACTTGCAAAAGCACCTGCCAGATCTCTATGGCCAGCGCGTGGTGGTCGCGCACCTTGGCTCGGGGGCATCGGCCTGCATCATGCAACAGGGGCGCAGTTTGGATACTACGATGGGGTTTACGGCCTTAGAAGGACTGCCCATGGGGACTCGCCCAGGGCGTTTGGATGCTGGGGTCGTGTTGTGGTGGATGCAACAGGGCAAGTATTCCGCCGACGAGATTCAGCATTTTCTCTATAACTGCTCGGGTCTGAAAGGGTTATCTGGCTTTAGCGCGGATATGCGTGAGCTCTTGGCCAGTGATGACATCCGCGCGCAGCTGGCGTTGGATTACTACGCGCATCATTGCGCTGAATGTTTGGCCGGGTTGGGGGTGATCGCGCAGGGGATTGATGCCATCGTCTTTACTGCTGGGGTGGGTGAAAACAGTGCGCCTATCCGGGCCATGATTGCCGAACGCTTAAGTTGGCTGGGGGTGCACATTGATGTTGAGGCCAATGCCAACAATGAGCTTTGTATCTCAACGCCCGAGAGTAAAATCTCTGTCTGGGTGATCCCTACAAATGAAGAGCTCATGATTGCCCGCGACACGCTAATGTTGGCACAGCGTCAAATGCACCTTAGTGCTTGACCCCCCTGTTCAAGCTCTAGTGGTTTGCTTTATACTGAATTACTCAATGAGCAAATCGCACCACAGTGAAGTACGCAGCACCCGCATGAGAAAATTGGCGTCTATCTGGCTGCACCGTCGATAGCTAAATGCTATTGATTTTATTAAAATAATCAATTTTACATATGGGGTGTTGCTCCCTATAATTAAATCACAGTGATTCATTAAACGATTTTCGGAGATAGCAAATATGTCTTTGATCAATACACAGA
>JAJYTK010000200.1 GCA_021793095.1 Pseudomonadota bacterium | reverse complement strand
CCAAGAGATGGGGGATGAGCGGCATTACTTCTCTGATGTGCAATGGGCGCAGCTGGCATTGACGTGGTTGTACGCCCCTCAGTTGTCTACGGATACGCGCACCTTACAACCCGGTGAGCTGTTTTTGGCGTTGTCAGGCGAGCGGTTTGATGGTCATCATTTCCTCGCACAGGCCGAACAGCAAAAGGCGCTGGCGGCGATTGTGGCGCATCCCAGTCCCGATGTAGAGTTGCCCCAAATAGTGGTGGGTTCGACATTAGAGGCCTTACAGAAAATGGCTGCCAGTTGGCGTCGATGCTTTCAGTTGCCAGTTATTGCCGTGACCGGCAGTAACGGTAAAACAACCACAAAAGAGATGATTGCCCGTATACTTGCAGCGCATTACGGTGATGAGGGCTATTTGGCCACGCAGGGCAATCTAAACAATCACATTGGTGTCCCACTGAGTCTGCTGAGATTGGCACCACAACATAGGGTGGCGGTGTTCGAGCTGGGCATGAATCAACCCGGTGAGATTGCCGAGTTGGCGGCGCTGGCACAACCGCAGGTGGCGTTAGTCAATAACGCACAGCGAGAGCACCAAGAGTTCATGCACACCGTACAGGCTGTTGCTGAAGAAAACGGTGCGGTGATCGCGGCCCTGCCTGAAAGTGGGGTGGCGGTATTCCCCGCAGATGATGCTTACAGCGATGTGTGGCATGCGTTGGCGGCTGGGCGGAGCTGCTTTACCTTTAGCCTCAACCAAGAGGCGGATGTCCGCGCGCGTGAAATCTACCCGGATGCAGGGGGGACCCGCTTTAGCTTGACGACTGCTCATGCCCAAGCCCGAGTCGCTTTGGCCGTTCCTGGCGTGCACAATTTGCACAATGCCTTAGCAGCCAGCGCTTGTGCTCTGGCACTCAACATCCCAATTGAGATCGTTGCCGAGGGGTTGGCATCTTTCCGTCCCGTTGAGGGGCGAATGCAGCCTAAGGCGCTCAAAGAGGGGTATCAGCTGATCGATGATAGCTATAACGCTAACCCAGATTCCGTACGCGCAGCGATTGAGGTATTGGCGCAACTCGATGGCAAAAAGATTTTGGTGTTGGGTGATATGGCCGAGGTGGGCATTCATCACCAAGCCGTTCATGCCGAGGTGGGCGGTTATGCGCGCGAACGCGGCATTGACCAATTATGTGTGATTGGAAATGATGCGCAGTATGCGGCTGAGGCATTTGGCCAAGGAGCGCATCGCTTTGATGAGATGGAAGAATTACAGGCCTATTTGGTGACACAGGCACCGGCCCATTATTTAGTGAAAGGCTCGCGCAGTGCGCGGATGGATAAAGTGGTCAAGTATTTAGAGCAGGCATTTTTAAAGCAAGGGGATTCGCATGCTTCTTGAGTTAGCACGCCTACTGGCGGATTCCCCCATTCGTTTTTTTGCAGTGTTTGAGTACATCACTCTGCGCGCATTGCTTGCTTGTGCGACGGCATTAGCCATTGGGTTATTGGCTGGACCGTGGGTGATTCGTCGGCTGACGGCGATGAAGATAGGGCAAGCTGTTCGTTCTTATGGCCCCGAGACTCACTTAGAAAAGGCGGGCACACCCACCATGGGTGGCGTGTTGGTCTTGATTTCTGTGGCGATCAGCACCGTGCTTTGGGCTGATTTGGGCAATCGTTTTGTATGGGTGGTGCTGCTGGTGACCTTAGGCTTCGGCTGGATTGGCTGGCGCGATGATTATCTCAAGGTGGTCTATCGCGATCCCGAGGGGATGCCTGCGAAACAAAAGTTTTTCTGGCAAGCACTGATCGGATTGGTGGCCGCGATTTATTTGAGTTTTGCGGTGTCTGTGCCGGCAACTACTGAGCTTTGGCCCCTTTTCAAGAGTTGGGTGCTGAGTGGTTTCACCCAATCATTGCCAACTAAAGCAGATTTGATCGTGCCGTTTTTCAAAAGCGTGAGCTACCCCTTGGGGGTGTTCGGTTTTGTGGCCTTGACCTGGTTTGTCATTGTGGGCACGAGCAATGCGGTTAATTTGACCGACGGTCTGGATGGTCTGGCCATTATGCCCACGGTGATGATCGGGGGCGCTTTGGGCGTGTTTGCCTATGTTGTGGGGCGCGTGGACTATTCAGAGTATTTGTTGTTTCCCTATATCCCCGGAGCGGGTGAGTTAATGATTATCTGCGCGGCCATTGGTGGGGCCGGGCTGGCCTTTTTATGGTTTAACGCCTACCCCGCTCAGGTGTTTATGGGCGATGTAGGGGCATTGGCCTTGGGCGGTGCCTTGGGCACGATTGCCGTGGTGGTGCGCCAAGAGATTGTGCTGTTCATCATGGGTGGGGTATTTGTGGTTGAAACCTTGTCGGTCATGATTCAGGTGGCTTGGTTTAAATACACCAAAATGCGCTACGGCGAAGGCAGACGAATATTTTTGATGGCCCCCTTGCACCATCATTTTGAGGTCGGGGGATGGAAGGAAACTCAGGTGGTGGTGCGTTTTTGGATCATCACCATGATGTTGGTGCTGGTTGGGCTGGCTACTTTGAAATTACGTTAGAGGCGCTACAGATTGATGCAAACAGAGGTTTACACCCCCTCACAGCGAATACTGGTTTTAGGCCTAGGCCATAGTGGGGCTGCGGCCGCCTACTGGTGTGCGCATCAGGGGTGGCCTGTGCGCCTTGCAGATACACGTTCCACGCCGCCCGATATTGATGAATTGCGCCAGGCATTAAGTGAGGCTGATGCCCAATGGGTGTTGGGCAGTGAGGCATTGGATGAAGCTGTGCTTCAAGGGGTATGCACCTTGGTGTTAAGTCCTGGCTTATCACCCCATGAGCCCCAGTTAAAAGCGCTATTGGAAAAGGCCGAGGATCAGGGCATCGAGTGCATTAATGAGTTGACCCTTTTTGCCCGTGCCTTGGCACAGGCCGCGCAGCAGCGTGATTATCACCCCCAGTTGATCGCCATTACAGGGACCAATGGTAAAACCACGGTGGCCACAATGGTGGCGCATTTGCTGCGCGAGCACGAGGTCAGCGTGCAGCTCGCAGGCAATATCAGCCCCTCGTGTATGAGTGCTTGGCTAGCGGCCCAGCAAACTGGGCTATGGCCCGAGGTATGGGTATTAGAGTGCTCCAGTTTTCAGTTGCATAGTATGCAGGATCTGCATCCCGACGTGGCCACTGTTTTGAATATTAGCCAGGACCATTTGGATTGGCATGTATCCGCTAGT
>JAJYTK010000199.1 GCA_021793095.1 Pseudomonadota bacterium | reverse complement strand
CGCGTAACCGCTCAGCATCTATTCGTATCCCTTATGTGAGCAATCCCAAAGCACGGCGCGTGGAGGCGCGATTCCCGGATCCAATGGCCAATCCTTATTTAACCTTTAGTGCTTTAATGCTCGCGGGTTTGGATGGGATCGAAAACAAAATACATCCCGGCGATCCCGCAGATAAAAACCTATATGATTTACCCCCCGAAGAAGACAGTAAAATCCCCACCGTCTGCACATCATTAGAACAGGCCTTGCAAAGCCTGGATGATGACCGCGACTTTTTATTGCGCGGCGGGGTATTTACAGACCCCTTGATCGATGCATTTATTGAACTCAAGGAACAAGAGGTCAATCGATTGCGTACGACCCCTCATCCCGCAGAGTTTGATATGTATTACAGCCTATGATTGGGTGATCTCTTGTTCTACTTGGCTGGCCCCACATAGTGTTGGCCTCATATACGTATTATTGGCTGGTTGGCTCTGGCTGACCAGCCTTTATTATTTGATTGGCTAAAAGCTCTAATTGTATCGGTAGTTGTTCTGGCTGACCGGCAAATAATTGCATTATTGATAGCCCCCTGAGGGTAGCAAATATGCTTTCAGCGACTACCTCAGCCTGTGGGTGGTGTCGCCTGACTTCTGGAAAGGTATTGATAAAGTGCTCGTTATAGATGGGGTCATGCCGTTCTCGGTGCGCCTCTATACGTCCAAATAAATCGGTCTGCTGGGCACCAAAAAACAAACTCCAAGCGGCCAAATAGCGTCGCGTACCATACACATTGTCCCAGGCACTGCGCACAAATTTATGCGCCCGCGCATCTAAGGGCAGTAGTTGAGCTCGCATCGACCAATCCTCACCCAAATGGGCTAGGGGCCGCATCACCTCATCAACCACATGCTCCATCAAGGACTGGCGATTCCCAAACTGGTGCTGTAATGCCCCCAAGGTGACACCTGCCCCAGCTGCGATATCCTGCAGGCGCGCCTTTTGGTAGCCCTGTTGTTGAAGTATTTTCAGTGCTGAACGTAAAATCCTATCACGTGTTTCTTGGCTGCGCGCTTTTTGCGTGCGCCGTGTTTCGCGTTGGCGGGCTGCGTGTTCAGGTCCTTGGGCAGCAGGAGAAAGAGGGCTGGTCATAATATAACTTCCAATAATATCGCTCTAAGTCCCCTCATTGTAGTTGCTCCGTCACGACAGAAAACTCGGGTAAGCACTTACATTAAACATTTATTGTTTATTGTAAATTTAAAGCAATTACACAAAATAATTAGCTATCACCCAGGAGACAACCATGACTGATTTGTTTGATAATCCAATGGGACTGGATGGTTTTGAGTTCGTTGAATTTGCAAGCCCAACCCCCAATTTACTTGAGCCCTTATTTGAGCAATTAGGCTTTACCGAAATTGCACGTCACCGCTCTAAAGATGTCTCACTCTATCGCCAAGGGGGGATCAACTTTATCATTAATCGCGAGCCTCAGAGCGATGCTTGGTATTTTGCCCAAGAACATGGCCCTTCGGCATGTGGTATGGCCTTTAGGGTACGCGATGCACAGCAAGCCTATCAACGGGCGTTAGAGCTCGGGGCGCGTCCTCTGGAAATCCCTACTGGCCCAATGGAATTACGCCTACCGGCGATTAAGGGTATTGGTGGGGCGCCGCTTTATTTGATCGACCGTTACACCGAGGGCCATAGCATCTATGACATTGATTTTGAATATTTACCAGATGTCGATAAACACCCAGTCGGCCATGGCTTTACCGTAATCGACCATCTGACGCATAACGTCTACCGCGGGCGCATGGCGCATTGGGCCAATTATTATGAGCGCTTATTTAATTTTCGTGAGATCCGTTATTTTGACATCAAGGGGGAATACACAGGCTTAACCTCGCGTGCGATGACGGCTCCTGATGGAAAGATACGAATCCCGCTAAACGAGGAATCAGCACAGGGTGGGGGACAAATAGAAGAGTTTTTACTTGAATTCAATGGTGAGGGTATCCAGCATATCGCTTTATTGACGGACGATATTTATGCCTCTATAGATAAACTTAAACAAGCTGGACTGCCCTTAATGACAGCACCTCGCGATACTTATTACGAAATGCTATCCGAGCGTTTACCGAATCACGGCGAAGATGTAAACGCACTACAAAGTCGGGGGATTTTGTTGGATGGCAGTACAGAAGAAGGGGATCCTCGTTTATTGCTACAGATATTTTCCGAGACCTTATTAGGCCAGGTATTCTTTGAATTTATCCAACGCAAAGGCGATGAAGGTTTTGGGGAGGGTAATTTTAAAGCGCTATTTGAGTCTATAGAGCGCGATCAGCTGCGACGAGGGGCCCTAAAAACCAGCCCAAACCACTCAGACTAACACATAGGGTATTTGCGATAGCGGCGATGCTAACTGGTAATTGATGCGAAGCATGATCCAAAACAAAGTGAATGCCTCAATACCTCTGTTACAGTGTTAAGCTACACAGGTTAGTGCCATGGGCATTTTTGACTAAATGCCCTAGATGCTTTTGTTTTTTTAACTCATCCCTTTACTTTGGCCCTTATTAGGGGTTACCCTAGGTTTGGGTTAAACTCATATATGCTTTAGGTGATTCAGTCCCTCTGAATCATCGCGCTTTTATAATCATCCCATCACTGTTAATTGCATTGTTAGAAACTCATGGCTGCATACAATACCGAACGCGTTTTGAGTGTTCACCACTGGAACGATTCCCTTTTTTCTTTTACTACTACCCGTGACCAGAGCTTGCGTTTTGATAATGGCCACTTTGTGATGTTGGGTCTCGAGGTCGAGGGTAAGCCGCTCATGCGTGCTTATAGCATGGTCAGTGCCAACTACGAGGAAAACCTCGAGTTCTTGAGCATCAAGGTACCAGACGGACCGCTGACCTCACGCCTGCAGCATATCAAAGAGGGGGATACAGTTTTAGTCAGCCGCAAGCCCGTAGGGACGCTGGTGGCAGATGATCTGCGCCCTGGTCGCAACCTCTACTTGTTGGCCACAGGCACCGGCATCGCCCCGTTTATGAGCATTATCAAAGATCCCGAGATTTACGAACGTTTTGAGCACGTGGTGCTGGTCCATGGGGTACGATTTGCTACTGAGCTTGCCTACCATGACTATATTTTAAATGAGCTGCCGAACAATGAATTTTTCGGTGAGATGGTACGTGATAAGCTGATTTATTTCCCTACCGTTACGCG
>JAJYTK010000198.1 GCA_021793095.1 Pseudomonadota bacterium | reverse complement strand
TTCCGATCTCTCTTCATCAACAACCATTCCATCGAGTGCTGTGGTTTCATAGGCAATGAGGCCCACATCTGCAGTGCCATACATTTGATAAACTTGCACGCCCTGATCTGCAAACCATGAACGTAGCGACTCGGGCAGCGCCTCGCCAGATACCATCGCTTTTTTGAGGCTGGTGATTGGTTGATTAAGTTCTTGGGCGCGTTCTAGTAAGACGCGTAAAAAACTCGGTGTGCCGATATAAGCCGTGGGTTTCAGCTCCATCATCGCCAGCACCTGTTGTTCAGTTTGGCCGGTCCCCGCAGGAAAAACGGTACAGCCCAAAGCCTGAGCGGCCGAATCCATCATAAACCCCGCTGGGGTAAAGTGGTAACTAAAACAGTTTTGCACCACATCACCTGCCTGAAAGCCCGCCGCGCGCAAC
This sequence comes from Pseudomonadota bacterium, assembly GCA_021793095.1. Classification (GTDB taxonomy): domain Bacteria; phylum Pseudomonadota; class Gammaproteobacteria; order Burkholderiales; family Burkholderiaceae_B; genus Paenalcaligenes. The sequence continues at coordinate 2,826 of JAJYTK010000198.1, read as the reverse complement.
CCCCTGGCCATACGCCAATAGTCTGGTTTGTTGCCCTGTGGCTCAAAGATGATTCCTGGGCTAGCAAATATACGAGGCATCTCAGGTCCAAAGCCAACAGCAGCCAACCCGCCTAACACATTTTCATGTCGATTTTCTTGTTGTATGCGCAGCAGATCCGTCTTGCGCGTGATAGGCAATGTTTGGAGTTTCTCTCGGGTATGAATGGTGCGGGCATCAATGCCGGACAAAATTTTAGCAAAGGCCGGCGCAGACTGCTGTGCATGCGCAATCTGCTCGGGCAGTGCAGCCATTAATGCGGCCTCGCGCTCTTGTTTGGTGCGCAACTCCTCTGCATTTGGTGATTGAGACATTAGAAAACTCCCAGTACGGTAATTTAAGTGTGTCTGAGTATAAAAAAGCGCGCTGCAACACCTGCTAGGCGAGCCAGCGCGCACGACGCCGATAATGCTTTACATTGTGATAATCCACACTGTCACCATCACCTAGGTAAAACTCTTGCACATCGGGGTTTTCTTTTAATACCGCCGCCTCGCCGTTCATGACAATTTGACCGTTTTCAATCAAATACGCATGATCGACAATCTCTAAAGCGGCGGCCGCGTTTTGCTCTACTAGCAAAATGCTGGTTTTAGTTTCCTGATTGATTTCGCGGATGATCGCGAAAATCTCTTGTACTAATTTAGGTGATAAACCCAGGCTCGGCTCATCTAGCATGAGTAGCTTGGGTTCAGTCATCAGCGCCCGACCGATCGCCAGCATCTGCTGCTCGCCCCCTGACAAATAGCCAGCCTTTGTCCGCGGAAATTCGAGCAGTCGAGGAAAAAATGCATACACCATATCGCGCAACTGATTGAGGCGTGCGCGCGTGCCTCTAGGGTTAAAGGCGGCATAGAGATTTTCATCAGGTGTTAGATGCTGAAAAATGCGTCGCCCTTCGATGACATGAACCAAGCCTTTGGTCACTCGTTGAGCAGCGCCATAGGGGAGTAGGCTCTCCCCCATGAACTCGACGCTGCCGCGAGTCACCTCGCCTCGCTCTGGGGCGAGTAGACCGCTGATAGACTTGAGGGTGGTGCTTTTACCAGCACCATTAGAGCCCAGCAGTGCAACCATTCCCCCTTCTTTGACGTTCAAAGAGACGCCTCGAATAGCAAGGAAAACGCGGTCATAGATGACTTCGACATTATTTAATGTGAGCATTATTAGTTGCTCTCCCTGTAGTTTTTGGCGCCTTTTTCAATTTGCTCCCAGACCAAATCTTGGAAAGATGCTTTCCAATCAGAGATGGGCTCCCAGGCAGTACCGCTCCACTCGACCACACGGCCGGCTCCACCGCCTTGGTGATCGTCATTGGTAATGGTTACCTTGGGGATTAAACCTTCGGCATCAAAACCATCCAGCAGCTCAAAACCTTTTCTCAGTTTTTCGCCCGTCAGGGGTGCGCCATACTCTTCAACAGCTAAGCGCGCTGCTTCTAGAGCCATCGCCATCGAAGCTACGCCGACGTTGTAGTAGGTCAACCCGACCTCTTCTATTTCACCTGCCCCCTTTCCTGCCCCGTAGACCTCATCCACAATGGCCTGAATAATGGGGTTTTCTCTGCCGCTCTCAGCCAGCTGGAACTTGCGTACCCCCTTGGCGATATCAGGGCCCACAATATCCATATCCGCTTCTGCTAGCCAGACTACAGAATAGATTTGTTCAGGTTGAAAGCCATTGCGCAAAGCATCACGAATGGATACCGGCTGTGACCCGCCTGCCCCCCAAATAATGATGTGATCTGGGCGGAATCGGCGGACTTCGGACCAGGTAGCAGACTGCTCATTACCTGGGCTTGCGTAGGGAAACCCGCGGAACTCAAAGCCCAAGTTCTCGGCGAGCCCTTCTAAAATGGGTGTTGGCTCACGACCAAAAGGCGAGTCAATATGGACTAAAGCGACTTTCTTACCCTCAAGGGAGCCCTCGTTTTCATTAATATAATCAATCAAACGAGCAGCCTGTGACCAATAGGTAGCAGATAAGGGGAAAAGATAAGGGAAAGTATTACCATCGCTGGCATCACCACGGCCGTGCAAAACCATAATCATCGGGATTTCATCCTCGAGCACACGGTCCACCATGGCATTGGCTACTGGCGTACTAAAAAAGTCTACCAGTACAGTGCCATCGCGCTTGGCCCGATTATAGGCCTCGATACCCCGCTGCGGCTCATTACCGGTATCCGTAACGCTGAGCTCAACCTTGTGGCCATCGATACCACCCCGCTCGTTAATCAAGGTGATGTAATCTCGCTGACCTTGGCTGTACCCGCTACTCACAAAGGTATAAACGGCTGTGAAGTCCTGAGCTGCTGTGAATTTAATAGGCTCTTTGTCCTCAGCCATCACAGCGGTAGCACTAAATAATGCCGTCGCAGCTGCTGCTACAGCAAAATTTTTGAATAGTTTTTTCATTAGTCTCCTCCTAATTAAACGGCTATTGACCTTTTTGAGCTTGCTCTACACATCAGAATGGCGGAAGGGCCACACTAAGAGATACTTGCGTATGTTGTCATAGATCTTGCCAAGCCCTAAGGGCTCTAATAGCAAAAATCCTATTATCAGCAAGCCATAAACCATTAAAGGTATATGTGAGAGCAAGTTCATCGACACAGGTAACGAGCCGATTTTATTTAAATAAACCGCTAAATTCGTCAAAACAATGGGGGCCAACAGCACAAAACCGGTCCCTAAATAGGCACCTAAAATACTGGTTAGCCCACCCACTAAGACCATCGCAACCAACTGCACTGAAACATTAAAAGAAAATTGTTCAGGGGTTACC
>JAJYTK010000197.1 GCA_021793095.1 Pseudomonadota bacterium | reverse complement strand
CAAGGAGATCAACAAGCCGCTATAGAAAAAACCCTGGAACGCAAAAACCTGCTCTATCGTTCCGATAATCACCGCTCAAAACTCTTTGCGGCCAATATCGACCGGCTACTATTTGTACTGGCACCCGAACCTGATTTTTCCCTTGATTTGGCTGGGCGCGCCTATACCGCTGCCATTAATGCGGGGGTAGAGATGCACATTATCCTCAACAAGGCTGATTTGCCCACAGCCGAGCAGGCCAGAAAAAAACTACAGCCGCTACAGGGCATCGACATCCCCATCATTGAAACCAGCATCCATCATCCCGAGCAGCTGAAAAACACACTGTTGCCGCTGCTAAAAGATAAAAGTAGCCTGCTGCTCGGGCAAAGCGCGATGGGCAAATCGAGCATTCTTAATGTATTGGTGCCCGATGCCCAAGCCCAAACCCGCGCACACTCCCAAGCACTGGGTACGGGGCGGCACACCACTACCGACAGTCGTTTATATGATTTGCCCAACCAATGGGGATATATTATCGACTCTCCTGGGTTCCAGTCGTTTGGATTAGCGCATTTAGAGCTCGAGCACTTGCTCAAAGGTTTTCCAGACTTTTACGAGGCGCTACAAAACTGTCGTTTTTATAATTGCACCCACCGTCATGAGCCGGGCTGCGGGATCTTGGCCGCCAAAGATGCTGGCCACATCAACCCTCAGCGCTACCAACTCTATTGCCGCCTGATTGCCGAATTAGAGGCGCGCCCTGCCTACTGAGGGATTGCTTGATGGGCAGCTGACCCTGAGGTCAAGCACCCAAATGCACCTCTGCCGCGGATAAGTAATGATAAAGGTTGCGCACGACAGCTGCAGTCGCCCCCCAAATGCACCGTCCCTCCCAATCAATAGAGAAATAAACAGCCTCTTGGGCGTTATAGTAGGGTAATTTGTGGATACGGTGCTGCTGCGGATCCATCAATTGTGCCAATGGAACCGAAAAAATCTCGGCCACCTCATCAGGATTCGCCTGCAGTTTATACCCCGGATGCACCATACTCACCACCGGTCGCATCGCAAATCGGCTATTGGTCAGAAAAATAGGCTGCTCGGCCAATGGCTCGAGATACTGAGGCTCGATACCCACCTCTTCGTGGGTCTCTCTAAGGGCAGCAGCGACTGCACTCGCATCGGTCTGATCGACCCTGCCGCCTGGAAAACTCACTTGCCCAGCATGATGTGAAAGCTCGTCTGAGCGCCGGGTAAAAATGATGTGGGGCTCAGATTCGCGCTCGACAATAGCGACACAGACGGCCGAGCGAATGAGATTGGGCTCGTCTTCAAAACGTTGCACAAAAGCATGCGCATAGCGTGGCTCGATTTGCCACTGTATTTTGTCTTGAGCCCCAAAAGCTGCTCGCACAAAATCCAAGTTTAGAAGGTTGGGGCTTAAAGGTTTTAGGTCGCAAAAACCCACGGTGGGTTGTGCGGCGGGATCAAAAGACACATGGGATCGGGATACCTGTTTATGCTTCATTGATATTCCTCTTTACCCCATAATAACAAAAAAGCACCCTATGGGTGCTTTTTTGGGACTCATGCAATGAGTGCAGTATTATTTTTTGTCGGCGCGGCGTACGAGCTTTTCCTTAATACGTGCAGCCTTACCAGAGCGATTACGCAGGTAGTAAAGCTTGGCGCGACGGACAGCACCACGACGTTTTACCTCGATACTGTGGATATGAGGGGAATATAATTGGAAGGTCCTTTCTACGGATTCGCCCGAGGAAATCTTGCGCACGATAAAAGAGGAGTGTAGGCCGCGATTGCGTCTGGCAATCACAACACCCTCAAAGGCCTGTACCCGCTTGCGGGTGCCTTCGACTACGTTGACGTTAACCACAACGCTATCCCCGGGACCAAACTCAGGAATGGTTTTGCCCTCGGTCAGGCGTTGCATCTCTTCTTTCTCTAAAACTTCGATGATATTCACTTTATAGCTCCGATGTCATCTTAAACAGGCAAGTTGTTCATGTTAAATGGGTGCCTGATAGAGGATGAAACGATAGATAATAACATGCTAACCCTTAAAATACCAAGGCTAAGCATGCCCTAACCGAGGCGTACCGCACTCTTTGCGATAAAACCACAAAGTCATCCCGCGCGTACCGCGCCAAACCAACGTCCATCTATGGGCAAAAAACTGCCTCTAAAAACCTGCTGCAAAACCTAGCCACATCAAACCAAATAAAGACCCCCCCCACAGCAACACAGCAATGGCATCTAGCGCCATTTGAAAACGGCGCTGCTGTCGATGCTCTGAATCCATATCAAGCGCAATACGGCCCTGAGCACACAACCCGTGGTGGTAAATCTCATCCATAAAATTAGACTCTATAGGCGATGAGTCTGTATAGGCGGGTGAGATAGTCATTGAATCTGTGGTCAATGCCGCGCTATCTGCTGTTGCCCTGATTCGAGCTGGCATAAAGAAGGAAAAAAGTCGCATTAGCATAACCCCCTCCTAAAGGATAAGACTGAAATAATCACAGCCATCAAAGCTGTTTACCTATACAGTACTGTATAAAAATTCAGCTGGTTGCGCAACTTTCTTCAAATGAGTGTGCGTTTTCCGCAAAAAAAACCCATTCCGAAGAATGGGTTTTTAAAATTGCGCGCCAAGTTAAAGACGACTGAAAGGTAGTCGCCCCACTGGTCAGCGTGCTCGTAGCAGCATTGGTTAGAGCGCCTCAATAAGCTCAGGCACAGCCTCGAACAGATCGGCGACGAGACCATAATCAGCCACACTAAAAATAGGGGCCTCAGGATCTTTGTTAATGGCCACGATGATCTTGGAGTCTTGCATCCCGGCTAAATGCTGGATAGCCCCAGAAATACCGACGGCAATATATAATTGCGGCGCAACGATCTTACCTGTCTGACCGACCTGCCAATCATTAGGTGCATAGCCGGCGTCTACTGCAGCGCGAGATGCCCCAACAGCTGCGCCAAGCTTGGCTGCCAGATCGTCGATCAATTTAAAGTTTTCAGCACTACCCAAGCCTCTGCCACCAGAGATAACGATGTCTGCAGCCGCTAAGTCTGGACGATCGCTTTGGGCGATCTCGCGACCTACAAAACGGCTCAGGCCGCTATCAGCGACGGCATCAATGCTCTCAACGTCCGCTGTGCCGCCCTCGGCAGCCACTGCATCAAATGCGGTCGTGCGCACGGTCAGCACCACCTTGTCGTCGACACATTGCACGGTCTCTAA
>JAJYTK010000196.1 GCA_021793095.1 Pseudomonadota bacterium | reverse complement strand
TTGGGAGGCCTTTAAAAAAGCAGCCATTGAGACGCTCGTCACCACCAGTGCATTGCTCATCATCGCGGTGGGGGCCAGCATGCTCACTCGCTTTCTGGTGTTTTCTGGCTCTTCTGACTACCTGTCCGATCTCATTTTGTCTTTTAACGCCAGCGAGGTGGCCATCATGATGGGCATCGTCGTGCTCTACCTGCTGTTGGGCATGATTCTAGAACCCGTGGGTTGCATGCTCTTAACACTGCCAATCATTTTACCGGTGATTGAAAGCACCTCGTTTAGCTTGATTTGGTTTGGCGTCGTACTGACCAAGCTGCTCGAAATTGGCATGGTCACCCCCCCGGTCGGGATGAATGTATTTGTGGTCAAAAGCGTTGTTGGGGATCAGGTCACGACCTCGCAGGTATTCCGCGGGATTTTATGGTTCCTGGTCATGGATATTGCTCTGATCCTACTATTCATCCTGTATCCCGATCTCATCCTATTTTTACCTGATTTGCGCTCATAGTTTGATATAGAGGAGTTCTTATGCCAACCACCGCAGACTTACAATCTTTTATTTTTTCCAAAGCGTACATCAATGGCCAATGGGTGAGCGCAGAAAGCGGCCAACACTTTTCTGTGCTCAATCCGGCGGATGGTACTGAGATTACCCAAGTCCCTGACATGGGGGCAACTGACACCCGCATCGCCATCGAGGCTGCTGAAAAAGCACAAGCAGAGTGGTCTTCACTCACTGCTAAACAACGCTCTCAATACTTACAGCAGTGGGCTGATCTCATCGAAGAAAACATCGATGTGCTGGCGTTGTTGCTCACCACTGAGCAGGGCAAGACCTTGGCCCAATCACAAGGCGAGGTGCGTTCATCTATCAACTACATCCGTTGGTCCGCGCACGAGGCCATGCGCATCAATGGCGAGGTACTACCCTCCAGTCGCAGTAGCCATTTTGAATATGCGCTCAAGCTGCCCGTGGGTGTGGTCGGTGCCATTACGCCTTGGAATTTCCCCAACTCGATGATTGCCCGTAAAGTGGCCCCTGCCTTGGCTGCGGGTTGTGCCGTGGTGATCAAACCCGCCGAGGACACCCCCCTTTCAGCCCTAGCGCTTGCACATTTGGCCGCTGCGGCAGGATTTCCGGCAGGTGTGTTTAATGTGGTCACCGCCCAGCACGGCCAAGCCGTTGGTGCCGAATTATGCGCCAACCCCATCGTGCGCAAATTATCGTTCACGGGGTCCACAGCAGTGGGGAAATTACTCTACGAGCAATGCGCCCCAACGGTTAAAAAACTTAGTCTCGAGCTAGGGGGTAATGCGCCATTTATTGTCTTTGATGATGCCGATCTGGATCTGGCTGTCGAAGGGGCGCTGACCATGAAGTTTTACAATTCGGGGCAAGCCTGCATTTCTGTTAACCGCCTCTTTGCTCATGAATCCATCCACGATGCCTTTGTAAAAAAACTGACCGAGCGTTTACAAGGCTACACCTTGGGTGTGGGCACTGATGAAAAGGCCACCCATGGCCCACTGATTAATCAACAAGCGCTACATAAGGTGACCGAAATTGTGGACACCGCCAAGCAGCAAGGCGCCCAAGTGACAATCGGAGGCACAGCGCGCACTGATCTGGGGCCAAACTTCTTTGATTTTACGGTGCTGACTGAGGCTACCCCTGGTATGGAGCTCTTTAATACGGAAATTTTCGGTCCTGTCGTCCCGGTGTATCGCTTTAGTACAGATGACGAGGTATTGGCACTGGCAAACGACACCAACTATGGTTTGGCCGCCTATTTTTATACTGAAAACACCAGCCGCACCTTTAGATTTGGGCGTGCACTAGAGTACGGCATGGTTGGGGTCAATACGACCAGCTTTGTTTCTGAAACCATGCCTTTTGGCGGGGTAAAAGAGTCTGGTCTGGGCCGTGAGGGCTCTCAACAAGGCATTGAAGAATTTCTGGAAACACACTATGTGTGCATCCAAAACAAGGACTGATGTTGCAGACCTTAGCGATACTTTAACTAAAAAAACCTTATTAATTTAGGAGGAACATGACACATGTTTAAGAAAACAGCCCTAACACATTTTATGGCCGCTGGACTATTAGCGATGGGCGCTTATGGAACCGCCTCAGCAGACACCTTTCGTTTTGCGGTGGGCTTTCCTTCGGGTGCCCCCATCGAGGCGGGCAAGGCCTATGCGGATGCCATCGAGGAATATACCGAGGGCAGACATCGCGTACGACTCTTTGAGCTCTCGTTATTGGATCACAGTGAAATGAACGACGGCGTGGGGCAAGGTTTGGCTGATATTGGTTATTTGCTCACTGCCTATACCCCGTCCGAGTATCCGTATTCTAATATGGGCGCCGACCTGAGCATGGTGATGGCACTGGATGATAAAACCAATGACCAAGAGGGCTATGTCTACTCAGGCGCAATGCTTGAATACATCATGATGAATTGCGAAGAGTGCCAAGACGAATTTACCAAAAACAACATCGTATATACCAGCGTCGTGTCTACCCCCTCCTATGTGATGTTCTGTAATGACCCGCTCACAACCACTGAGGATTTAAAAGGTAAACGCCTACGAATTTCCGGGGCTCCTTGGGCGCGTTGGGCACGCTCTTTTGATGCCACACCCGTTGTCTTGCCCGTGGGCGACATTTACGAAGCCCTCAGCCAAGGTGTGGTCGATTGCACCTTTTTATCACCCACAGAGCTGACTAACTTTAACCTCATTGAAGTGGTCAAAAATATCATTCCCAATGTCCCCGGTGGGCTCTATGCGGCAGGAGGTTCGTCCTCTTTAAACAAGAGCAAATGGGATGCCATGAGCGATGAGGATAAAGAGGCATTTTTAAAAGCAGGCGCCGTCATGACGGCTGAAATCACCTACCGTTACCAAGAACAAGCGTTGGATGATTTGGCCAAGGCAGAAGCTCAGGGTATTAATATTGTCGACGCAGACGCTGATGTGGTGGAAAAATCTCGTGCCTTTATTGAGGACGATCTGAGCTTTATCCCCACCTTTTATCATCAGGAATACAACCTCGATGAAGACCGCCTCACCGAGCTCAGTCAAACCATGCTTGATTTGATTGATAAATGGAAAGGCATCATCGCGGATGCAGACATACAGAGCGCGGATGAGTTGCGCGACATTTACTGGGAAGAGGTTTACTCAAAGATCGACCCCAGCACCTATAGCCCTAAACAATAATTATTCATTCCCCCCCTGCGGACCTT
>JAJYTK010000195.1 GCA_021793095.1 Pseudomonadota bacterium | reverse complement strand
GGGGCTGTCCGCACGGTCCTCATTAATTAAATCGAGAGCGCGCTCGATGAGCTCTTGTAAATCCTCGGGCTGCAACGCCTCGAGCACATAGACACGTGCCCGCGATAATAACGCCGAGTTGACCTCAAAAGAGGGGTTTTCTGTGGTGGCCCCTATAAAAGTAAAGAGGCCACTTTCCACATGGGGTAAAAAGGCATCCTGCTGCGCCTTGTTAAAGCGGTGCACCTCATCCACAAAAAGGATGGTCCGGCGCCCTTGGGCCTGTGCATTTTGGGCCTGCACGATGGCATCGCGAATATCTTTGACCCCGCCCAGCACGGCCGATATGGCAATAAACTGAGCATCAAAAGCATGTGCCATCATTCGTGCCAGCGTGGTTTTACCCACCCCGGGGGGGCCCCAAAAGATCATGGAATGCGGGCGTCCAGACTCAAAGGCCACCCGCAAGGGCTTGCCAGGTCCAACCAATTGGGCCTGCCCCACCAGCTCGTCCAGAGAGCGTGGGCGCAAGCGCTCGGCTAAGGGCGCAAAATCCCGTCGTTGAGATTGAAATAGGTCTGCATCAGAGTGCGTCATTGAGGTTTTGGCGAACTACTGTAACTGTATAAAATCCACCCCTTGAGGGGCGTCAAACTCAAAGGTATCCGCGGGCAAGGTGGCATCAGGCTGTATGTCATGCAGATGAATTTCAGTACGCTGCCCAAACCCATCTGTAATCATTAATTGGCCAGGCAAGCCATCCTTGAATCCCATATCGACATGGTCAAAGCCAACCTCGCCCCCTTTCCCCTCTTTGGGGCTGGCGCGCAACCAGACCAAATCCACATTGGCAGATTCATGCAATGCAGCGGCGTCTTGGTCCTGCAAGTCAAAGGCATCATCCACGCGCCGTGAGCCAAATAAAATGGCCGCAGGTGAGCTACCCACCGTATCCTCGATGCCGCGTTCGGTCGCTTGACTCAGATCGGGATCATATTGAATGAGGCGCTGCCCGTCTGCGAGGACCAGCTGCTCGTAGGGCTGCTCAACCTCCCATCTAAATTGGCCTTTCTCGCGATTAAAGGCAAAAAAACCTTCTTGTTTAGGCTGGGCCTGCCCATCAGGAGATACCGTTTGTTGGGTAAAGCGGCCCTGGGCCTTTTGCACCCCTTTGACAAAATGACGCAGTTGTATGCTGGCTGGGTCTTGGGGATCAGCTTGTCCTTGGGCGGCACTGGGCGCAATGAACAACGCACACTGAAAGAGCGCAAGGGTACTGACTGCAAGTAGTCTTTTTACTAATCTCACGGCAACTCCTTTTTACTCGGGCTGGGCATTATCACGGGGCACCAAAATCTCTCGGGTGCCGTTAGAGCGCATGGGCGATACGATGCCAGCCTGCTCCATTTCCTCGATAATACGGGCAGCGCGGTTATAGCCTACCCGTAAATGGCGCTGCACCCCTGAGGTCGAGGCGCGACCGCTTTCGAGTACAAAAGCCACAGCCTGATCATACAGGGGGTCAGACTCTGCATCAGCAAAGCCTGTGATGGGGTTCACTCCATCGCCTGTTTCACCGGGCACGCCGCCCTCAAGGATGCCCTCCACATATTCAGGCTCGCCCTGCTCTTTGAGAAACTCAACCACGCGATGGACCTCGTCATCATCCACAAAGGCGCCATGCACGCGGATAGGTACGGATGTCCCCGGCGGTAAAAAGAGCATATCCCCCTGCCCCAGCAAGGTCTCAGCACCTGCCTGATCCAAGATGGTCCGCGAATCGACGCGCGATGACACTTGAAAGGAAATCCGCGTAGGAATGTTGGCCTTAATTAATCCGGTGATCACATCCACACTGGGGCGCTGGGTGGCCAAGACTAAGTGGATACCTGCCGCGCGGGCCTTTTGGGCCAAGCGAGCGATCAGCTCTTCGATCTTTTTACCCGCCACCATCATTAAATCAGCCAGCTCATCGATCACCACCACAATGAAAGGTAGCTCAGAGAGCGGCTCAGGCTCATCAGGGGTCAGAGAAAAAGGATTGGGGATGGGCTCATCCTTTTTGTTGGCCTCTTTGATCTTATCGTTGTAGCCGGCGAGGTTACGAACGCCAAGCTTACTCATGAGGCGATAGCGGCGTTCCATTTCATTGACACACCAATTCAACGCATTGGCCGCTTGGGTCATATCGGTCACCACGGGTGCCAATAAATGAGGAATCCCCTCGTAGACGCTCATCTCGAGCATCTTGGGGTCAATGAGGATCAACCGCACCTCGTCTGCCTTGGCCCCATATAGTAGGGACAGTAGCATCGCGTTGATGGCCACAGATTTACCCGAACCCGTGGTCCCCGCCACTAATAAGTGCGGCATCTTGGCCAAATCGGTCACTACGGCCTTACCAGCGATGCCCTTGCCCAACACCAACGTCAATTTAGATTTGCTTTCCTCGTAGGCCTTGTCCCCGATGATTTCTTGGATGCGCACCATTTGTCGTTTGGGGTTAGGGAGCTCAAGACCCATCAGGTTTTTGCCTGGGATGGTCTCAACCACACGAATATTGACCAAACTGAGCGAGCGGGCTAAGTCTTTGGCCAAATTGACAATTTGACTGCCTTTGACGCCCGTGGCGGGCTCAATTTCATAGCGTGTAATCACGGGCCCCGAACGGGCGGTTTCCACGGTCACCTTGACTCCAAAATCCGCCAGACGTTTTTCAATCAACCGTGCCGTGTATTCGAGTGTATCGGCACTGACCACATCCGTCAGCGCATCAGGGGCGTCTAATAAATCTAAAGGCGGTAGGCCGGCTTGTTGGGGGACCCGTGATTTGCGACCGGAATGAATAGCAGGGGCCGCCTCGAGCGTCGATACCTCGATGGGCTTGGCTGGCTCAGAGGGGGCCTGCGCCTGGGTGCGCGCCGTGTTCGCGGGGACCGTGTCGCCACTCGCCGCGCTATCGGTGCGGCGCGCGGACTCCTCTTGGGAGCGGCTAGCCAGCGCAGTGGCCGCGCTCGCTGCCCCTGCAGCGGCGGCGGCCTGCTGAACCGGCGCCAAACTGGGTTCGCGTCGTTGCGAGTCACTGGCAGCGGTGTCTACTGCCCCTGATAAAGAAGGCTCGCTACGGCCTGGATCGGTTTGCTCGGTTTGCCCTGCTTGGGCAGAGGAACGGCGCTTGAACCAGTCACGCAAGGACTTTTTGCCCTTGGACGCCGGCTGATCTGATGAGGTAGCGTCAGACGCCGACGCCTTGGGTTGAGCAGCCGCCTAG
>JAJYTK010000194.1 GCA_021793095.1 Pseudomonadota bacterium | reverse complement strand
CCCAGAGATAACGACGGCCAACTGTGGATGGGTCTATAAACCTATCGATTGATGCGGGCCTACTTGCGGTCGGTGTCGTTCTGATCCCCATCGCGCTTTAGCGTTTGGCGGCGTTCGCTGCGACGCTGTCGCAGTGTACGGGCCCGCTGCCAACGCCACAGCATTAATGCCCAGCCTGACAGCCCATACACCACAAAAAGGCCAAATAACACAATGGGGGGATCACTAGAGACAAATACAAACACCAACACAAATAGCAGCATCACCCAAAAGGGAACACTGCGGCCCAGTGCAAAGTTTTTGCCACTATAAAAAGGGGCATTAGAAACCATGGTGACCCCTGCGTAGATGGTCAACCCAAAGGCCACCCAAGCCAGTGCTGCCTGATTAGTGGTGATTTTATTATCCACTGCCAGCCAAACAAACCCCGCCACCAATGCAGCGGCGGCTGGGCTGGGCAGCCCCTGGAAAAAGCGCTGATCAACCACTTTGATGTTGATATTAAAACGGGCCAAACGCAAAGCAGCGCCGACCACAAAGACAAATGCGGCCAGCCAGCCCCAACGACCCAACCCCTGCAGTATCCACACATACATCACTAAAGCGGGGGCCATCCCGAATGAGATCACATCCGCCAAGGAGTCGTATTGCTCGCCAAAAGTAGACTGGGTGTTGGTGAGACGTGCCACCCGTCCATCCATGCCATCAAAAACCATGGCCAAGAAAATGGCAATGGCCGCGGTCTCGTAGCGACCATTCATGGCCTGCACAATGGCATAAAAGCCGGCAAATAAATTACCCGTCGTAAACGCATTGGGCAATAGATAAATGCCGCGGCGGCGTTTGTCTTCTAGAGATTGTTCTTGCATAGATGCCAGTTAGTTTTAAAGAGATGGTTTCATTTTACGCAATGCAGACCAGCCGAGCAAAAAAATGCCCCACTGCTTTTGCGGCGGGGCATTTTTACTGGCTGTCTAAGGGCAACGACAGTTTGGATGTTGCCTCTGACGGCTCGCGCCGATAGGAGCTATCGGTGCGAATTTAGTTTTTGCTCTTGTCAACCAGTTTGTTCTCGGCAATCCAAGGCATCATGGCACGCAGTTGCTCACCAATTTGCTCGATTTTGGACTCGGCGATAATACGACGACGCGAGGTCAAGGTGGGGGCACCTGCGGCGTGCTCGAGAATGAAGTTTTTGGCGTACTCACCGTTTTGGATCTCGGTCAAGCATTCGCGCATGGCGCGACGGGTCTCATCAGTAATGATTTTAGGCCCGGTTTCGTACTCACCAAACTCGGCGTTGTTAGAAATTGAGTAGTTCATGTTGGCAATGCCGCCCTCGTAAATGAGGTCAACAATGAGCTTGAGCTCGTGCAAGCACTCAAAATAAGCCATTTCGGGTGCATAACCAGCATCAACCAAGGTATCAAAACCGGCACGAATCAACTCAACGGCGCCACCGCAAAGAACGGCCTGCTCACCAAAGAGGTCGGTCTCGGTTTCCTCACGGAAAGTGGTCTCGATGATCCCTGCACGGCCACCGCCGTTTGCGCTGGCGTAGGACATGGCGATGTCACGGGCAGCGCCAGAGTTGTCCTGATATACCGCCACCAGATGCGGTACCCCACCCCCTTCGGTGTAGGTATTGCGTACGGTGTGACCAGGCGCCTTGGGGGCAACCATCACCACATCAATGTCCTCGCGTGGTACGACTTGACCGTAGTGCACGTTAAAGCCGTGGGCAAAGGCCAGGGCTGCGCCTTCTTTCATGTAGCCCTCGATGTGATCGCGATACACCTTGGCGATATGCTCGTCGGGCAATAAAATCATGACCACATCAGCGTCTTGGACAGCAGCAGAGATTTCTTTGACGGTCAGGCCAGCATTTTCTGCCTTGGCCCAGGACTCACCACCCTTGCGCAAGCCAACCACAACGTTGACCCCAGAATCATTGAGGTTCAGTGCGTGGGCATGCCCCTGTGAGCCATAACCAATAATGGCTACGGTGCGGCTTTTAATCAGGGATAAATCACAATCTTTGTCGTAATAAACTTTCATTCAGTGCTCCAAAAAGAAAACCCTTGAAGAATCTATATTTGAATCTTGGCTTAAATGTTGATTTTAATTAGACCTTGAGTACGCGTACCCCACGGCTGATGCCGGATACCCCAGTACGGACCGTCTCGAGTATGCAGCTGTGATCTAAGGCCTTGATGAATGCCTCGATCTTTTCTTGCGTACCGGTCAGCTCAATCGTATAGGTCGTATCGGTGACATCAATGATGCGGCCGCGGAAGATATCCGTCATGCGCTTGATTTCCTCGCGCTCTTTACCTGCGGCACGCACCTTGATCAGCATGAGTTCGCGCTCGACGTGAGCCCCCTCGGTGAGGTCGACGACCTTGACCACATCAATCAGACGATTGAGGTGTTTGGTGATTTGTTCGAGTACCTGCTCGGACCCTTTGGTCACAATCGTCATCCGCGAGAGTGTCTCATCCTCGGTCGGGGCAACGGTTAATGTCTCGATGTTGTAGCCTCGGGCCGAAAACAACCCCACTACCCGCGACAATGCGCCGGGCTCGTTTTCCAATAGTATAGAGATGATATGTTTCACAGCGTATCCCCCTTGAGGTCCTCAGCACCCAGCAACATTTCAGTCAGCCCTTTACCTGCCTGCACCATAGGCCACACGTTTTCGGTGGCATCAGTGATGAAGTCCATAAAGACCAAACGATCTTTATAGGTAGTAAAGGCCTCACGCAATGCGGGATCGACATCCTCAGGCTTGTCAATACGCATGCCAACATGGCCGTAGCTCTCGACCAATTTGACAAAGTCGGGCAATGCATCGACATAGGACTCGGAATAGCGAGAACCATAGTCAATCTCTTGCCATTGACGAACCATACCGAGATAACGGTTGTTCAGACAGATGATCTTTGGGGTCAAACGATATTGACTGCAGGTGGATAGCTCTTGGATATTCATCTGAATCGAGCCCTCACCGGTAATCACGGCAACATCTGCCCCGGGATGTGCGATTTGTACCCCCATGGCATAAGGTAAACCAACACCCATGGTTCCCAACCCACCTGAGTTGAGCCAGCGGCGTGGTTTGTCAAAGGGATAATACTGAGCCGCCCACATTTGGTGCTGCCCCACGTCAGAAGTCACATAGGCATCACCCTGGGTGACCCGCCAGAGCGCCTCGACCACGGCCTGTGGCTTGATAACGGTCTGAGATTGCTCGTAG
>JAJYTK010000193.1 GCA_021793095.1 Pseudomonadota bacterium | reverse complement strand
CTCTTTGATACGCGATTGTGTATGAGCGAGCCACCAAGCAATAGGGGTGCCGATGACCAATAGCAATGCAGTGGTCACGGTGGCGAGTTTTAGAGTGAGCTCAATGGGCTGCCATAATTCAGGACTCAGCATATTTATTTCTATTCTTGAGTTTCTGTCACCGCATAACCGTAGCTTTTAATTATGGCTAGGGCGGGTGCTGATTGCAAAAACTCTAAAAACTCTGTCGCCGCAGGATTTTCTTTGCCTTTTTCTAAGAGCACGGCATCTTGTTCTATGGGGGTATAAAAATCAGCAGGCACCACCCAGCGTGACCCCTTATTATTTGCCGCTATTTGACCCATAGCCACAAAGCCAAGCTCTGCATTGCCCGTTTCCACAAATTGAAAGGTCTGACCTATGTTTTGCCCTTGAATGACCTTGTCTTTTAATGCGTCATATAGGTCCAAATGCTCGAGCGTTTCCACCGCCGCCACACCGTAAGGAGCTGTGTCTGGGTTGGCCATGGCTATTTTACTAAATGCAGCGCTTTGCAAATACGACTCATCTAAATCGATATCATCCGTCGCACTGTAGAGCACCAACTGACCCGTGGCATAGGTAAATACACTGCCGTCTACACCCAGCCCCTCATCGACTGCTCGCTGCGGGCGGATATTATCCGCCGCAAGAAAAACCTCAAAAGGAGCATCATTGGCGATCTGGGTATAAAACTGCCCCGTGGCACCAAAGGACAACATCACCTCGTGTTCTGTTTGCTCGGCAAATACCTGAGCTAACTCCTTGGCCGCATCTGTGAAGTTGGCCGCAACGGCCACATGGGCAGTGGCTGCCTGCACCCCACCTGATACGCTCAGCAGTGCAGCACAAACGCTGGCACCCACCCACGGCCACCCTTTATTTGCTTTTCTCATCGTCATCCACCCTCGATATGTAGTTAGGTATATAGCGATCTTAGATGGGTTGATTGAAAATAGCAAGAAGGGGAATCATGCCTTAAGCCAGCGCCGGGGCCTTTTCTCTTTTCAAGGCAGACTGCTGCTTTAAAAAAAGTTGCAAAAACAATGCGGCAACCAACAAGGTGGCCGTGTAAAACAAGTATAAACTCGCGACTGACCACTGTGCTTCTAGTAAATGTCCCGCAACAACAGGAGACGCCATACCGCCCAAGCGCGCAAAGGCCAGCACCATCCCTACCCCGGAACTGCGCGTGGTCGCCTCAAAACTCTGCGGCGCGGTGGCATATAAACCAGCGATGGATCCATTGATCAAAAACCCAATGGCCACCCCTAACATCACTGCCACCGGCAAGGACCACCCCGTGGCGGGGATCACCACTCCTAATGCAACGGCCCCAAGCACCATCAGCGCTTGCGCCACCCTTTGCAGATGCCAGCGCGTTGCCAACAACCCCAGCGCCAAGGCTCCCAACATACCGCCCACATGCAGTAATACGCCCCCAGCCAATCCTTTATCCGCGGTTAATCCCGCCTGCTCCAAAAGTTTTGGCGTCCAGCTGGTGACAAAATAAAAGCTAAACATCAAGGCGAAAAAACTGCCCCCCAATAACCAGGTTTTGCTGGCGCCTGGTACCCATAGCAGCTTGAGTGCCTGCAGGGCTCCTGGTTTGGGCGTAGGAGCCACCGAATGCACCACCAAATGTCCCTGCCCCATTCGTTGTAAGAGGCGCTGCGCACGCTGCATGGCATCTTTTTTACGCCCCTGTAATAATTGGTCCAGTGACTCGGGTAGACCCACAGCGACAAAAAAAGCCGATACCCAAGTCAAGACCCCACACCAGACAAAGACATGTTGCCAAGCACCGCGCTTTAGCAGGTAGGCGGCCAACATCCCGCCCAAAGTCGCCCCCAGCGCAAAACCAACAGATTGCAGCCCAATGGCCAATGCACGCCAGCGTGCGTTCGCATATTCGCTGGTCAACACATTAGCGTTGACAATGCTGCAGCCAATCCCCACCCCAGTAAAAAACCGCAATACGCCCAACGTCCAAGGATCTTGAACCCACTCGGTGGCCACCATAAAAGCGCCCGCCGCAATTAAACTGCCCAACACCATGGGGCGTCGCCCCCAACGGTCAGAAAGGGGCGTGAGAAATACTGAACCCACCGTCATTCCAATGATGCCCGCTGATAGCAACCAGCCCAGCACAACGGAATTTAACCCCCAATCCTTGCTCACTGCTGAGGCGGTAAAGGACATGACCAGCACATCCACCCCATCAATGGCATTGATTAAAAAACACAAGGCGATCGCCTGCCACTGCAAGCGGCCCATCGGCGCCGCATCCAACTGCTGGCGTAAACTTAAGTCAGAAGAAAATGAGGAACTCATGATGCATTAAATAAGCGATGACCCTTAGCGGGTGCATGCCAAAACAATTACAAGAAAAAAGAGCTCCGAAGAGCTCTTTAAAATAGGTGGCTCAGAGTCAATCAAAATGTTTAGCTATGTGGCTCACCCCATACTTCTCGGGCCACCTCGACCACAAGGCGCAATTTGGCCTCTTGCTCAGCCTCACTGATGTCATTGCCTTCTTCAGTGGAAGAAAAGCCGCATTGTGGGCTCAAGCAAATCTGCTCTAAGGGAACGTATTGGGCAGCCTCTTGGATACGCTCTTTGATTAGGGATTTGTCCTCGAGCGCGCCAGTTTTTGTGGTGACCAACCCCAAAACAACCTGCTGATGGCCAGGCTTTATGAAACGCAAGGGGCGGAAATCCCCAGAGCGGTCATTATCATATTCCAAGAAAAATGCATCGACGTTCACCGTGCCAAACAATAATTCGGCGACAGGCTCGTACCCCCCAGAGGAAATCCATTTGGAACGAAAATTACCGCGACAAACATGCAGCCCAATGACTAAATCATCGGGCTTATCTGCCAAAATACGATTTAAGACATCCGCATAGATTTTGGCCAGCTCGTCTGGGTCGTCGCCCCGCTCACGAATCAGTTGCTTTTGCTCATCCGAGCATAAATACCCCCAAACGGTATCATCCAGCTGCAAATAACGGCACCCGGCCGCATAAAAAGCAGCCAATGCTTCTCTATAGGTGTCAACCAAATCATCAAAAAACTCTGTGAGGTCAGGATAAATCTCGGGGCTGACCACATTTCGCCCCCCACGAAAATGCAATACGCTGGGGCTTGGGATGGTGATCTTGGGCGTTGCACCAGAATCCAATGACTGTAAAAACTCAAAATCTTTGAGCATGGGATGATCGCCAAATCTGACTTTCCCAATCTGCGGCTACAATGTT
>JAJYTK010000192.1 GCA_021793095.1 Pseudomonadota bacterium | reverse complement strand
GCCAACAGCCAATCAAACCAACAAGACGATTAAAATTGTTCATGGGGCTGTAAGTATCGCCATTGGCCTTCGGGCAGATTGCCTAAACGGACACGCCCTATGCGGACTCTCTTTAGGCCCACTACGTGCAGACCTACCAACTCGCACATGCGGCGTATTTGTCTTTTGCGCCCCTCGCGCAATCGAAAAAGCAGCTGATCATCATTGAGCCAACGCACACGCGCGGGTTTAAGCGCCTGACCATCTAATTTGAGCCCGTGATTTAATAATGCCAGCCCTTTTTTATCTAAGCGACCTTTAACCCGCACCAAATACTCCTTTTCGATTGGTGAATTGGCCCCAATTAAACGCCGAGCAAGCTGCCCATCTTGAGTGAGCACCAATAACCCCTGAGAATCTATATCTAAACGCCCAGCAGGCGCCAAACCGCGCAAATGCTGGCGTTGAAAGCGCAGCTGACCCCCCTTGCCTTTTGTGGGTACTAAAAATTGCCGCGCGGGGGTAATCAACACAGAAGCTGGGCGATAGTTTTTCTCGGCTTGACCGGAAACATACCCTACTGGTTTATTGAGTAGGATTGTGACTTGTTGCTTAAGCTGCGCATTGGCGTCAGGATGCAATTCAATCTTTGCCTCGGGCGCTGCCCGCTGGCCTAATGTCACAATGTGGCCATCAACCTTGACCCATTGTCGGCGGATAAATTCATCGGCCTCGCGCCTCGAGCATAAGCCGCGATCAGCCATTAATTTGGAAACACGTATTAAATTAGTCATACACAGCCTTAAAAACCACAGTATCTTTTATACTGCGTACTTAGTAGCTGACAATTATAAGCAGAAATCTATAATAGCTATTAGTTTTAAGCATTTTACTCTTTCTGATATAGACCTCTACTATGACCCAAACCTCCTTGACGGGCGAAGTCCGCCGCAACACTCTACTTTTATCTGGATTACAAGCATTGGGGGGTGCCAACCCGGCCGTGGTCGTGGCCTTGGGTGGGTTGGTGGGTGAGGCATTAGCGCACAATGAAAAAATTGCCACTTTGCCGGTCAGCCTTTTCAATATGGGCATGGCGATTGGCATCTTACCTGCGGCTTGGATTATGCGTAAATTAGGGCGTCGCGGGGGTTATTTTATTGGTTCCCTATTAGGTATTGTGGGTGGCCTAACCGCATTTACCGGGATTGCCCAAGCCTCATTTCTAATCTTTTGTATTGGTACTGTTATTGCAGGATTTTATTCGTCCTATGTGCAGAGCTACCGTTTTGCTGCCGCAGACAGTGTGGCCGCGGCGTTGCGACCACGCGCTATCTCATGGGTCATGATCGGGGGGTTGGCCGCTGCCATCATCGCTGCGCAGGTCATTTTACATACCGCTGAAATTATTCCTGGACTGCCTTTTGCCGGGACATTTTTTGCCCAAGCCACTTTAGCAGCGTTAGCATTACCCCTGATCTGGCTCTTACGTACAGATGCCTTGCATGTGCAACCGCAGCATGAAGAACATGGGGGACGGCCACTTGCGGTGATATTGCGCAACCCTCGCCTCATTATTTCAATTATTGCTGGTATGGTGGCCTATAGTTTGATGAGCTTTATGATGACGGCTACCCCGCTTGCTATGGTGCATCACGGCCATACCATGCGCGAGTCAACCCTCGGCATTCAATGGCATATATTGGCTATGTTCGGCCCGAGTTTTTTCACAGGCCATCTTATTCGTCGTTTTGGTAAAATCACCATCACCATCACCGGCATGCTTTTATTTGCTGGGGCCAGCTTCAGTGCACTGAGCGGTTTAAGTGTGGCTCATTTTTGGGCCAGTCTAATTTTACTGGGGCTAGGATGGAACTTCGGTTTTATTGGTGCTACCACTCTGGTCACTGATTGCTACCACCCTCAAGAGCGCAACAAAGTACAAGCGGTTAACGACTTTTTAGTCTTTGGCAGTGTGGCCTTGTCCTCTTTCTCATCCGGGCGCCTATTGGCCTTGCATGGCTGGGAAGGCATCAATATCTGGAGCTTGCCAGTGATTGGCGTCACTATTTTGCTATTGCTGACTTTGGCCCTCTATGAGCGCAAAAATCAAGATCATCTCATTAATGCCGAAAGTGCCTAATACCGCGTAAACACTGCTCTGTTTTGTATCATCACAAACGAGGCGGCCTACAAGGCGGCCTCGCCCTCTTCCCCCGTGCGGATACGTACCACCTGCTCGAGCGCGGTCACAAAAATCTTGCCATCGCCAATCTTGCCAGTACGGGCCGCAGCCACTATTTGCTGCAGCACCTGCTCTACTCGATCTTCTTGTACAGCGACCTCTATTTTTATTTTAGGCAAAAAATCGACCACATACTCCGCCCCGCGGTATAACTCAGTATGCCCTCTCTGCCGCCCAAATCCTTTGACCTCGGTAATGGTGATGCCGTACACACCATATTCCGTCAGTGCTTCACGCACTTCATCTAATTTAAAGGGCTTAATAATAGCGGTAATTAATTTCATGATCAGAAAATTGATTTTAAATAAATAGCAAATTTAATATTGCCCGTATTCAAGCAAGCAGCGAAAGGCTCTAGCGAAGGGAATATAAAACACACCTAATCATCGCTGATTGTACGTAAATGCTCAATACCGTCGGTGAGATCGCGTCCCGAGGGTGATTGATATAAGCGCAAAGACATTTCGGGCACAATAGCAATGAGATGATCAAAGATATCTCCCTGGATACGCTCATAATTCACCCAAGCAGTATCGTTAGTAAAACAATAAATCTCGACTGGTATTCCTTTGTCTGTGGGCTCCATCATGCGCACCATCAAAATCATATCCTGATGCACGCCTTGGTTTTGTTCTAAATAAAGAGTAGCGTACATTCTAAAGGTACCTAAATTGGTGAGCCGGCGTTGATTCACAGGGTCTTTACCTTGGGCAATGAGCTTGGCATTGTCTTCTTGTATTTCTTTCTCTTTTTTTTCCAAATAATCATGCAGTAATTCAAATCGTTTGAATTCTTGTATCTCAGCGTCGGTGAGAAACCGTACGGTGGTGGCATCGATGGTCAAGCTTCTTTTGATACGGCGTCCACCCGACTCGAACATTTGCCGCATATTTTTATAGCTTTCAGAGAAAAGCTTGTAGGTCGGAATGGTAGTAACGGTTTTATCCCAGTTTTGTACCTTTACCGTATGCAGGGCAATATCAATGACAAACCCATCGGCCTCAGCTTGTGGCATTTGTATCCAATCACCTATACGCAGCATGTCATTACTGCTCATTT
>JAJYTK010000191.1 GCA_021793095.1 Pseudomonadota bacterium | reverse complement strand
CCCAGATAGGCCTCAAGCACATCAGGGTTTGTTTGCACGCTCTGAGGGGTACCCTCGGCCAATTTGGTCCCAAAGTTCATCACCACGATGTGATCGGTTAACCCCATTACGAACTCCATATCGTGCTCGACCAACAAAATACTCATGCCCTCACGGCTGAGCTGACGCAGCACATCTCCTAAGGCCTGTTTTTCTCGGTAGCGTAAACCAGCAGCCGGCTCATCCAGCATCAACAAAATAGGATCGCTGGCCAATGCCCGGGCGATCTCTAAAATACGCTGTTGCCCCAAGGCCAATCGACCGGCGGGCTCGTACTGCATATCGAGCAACCCGACCCGCTTGAGCTGGCGGCGCGCTTCGTGCAGCAAACGCTCTTCGACTTTACGTTCAGCGTGCACAAACGCCCGCATGACCCCTGCTGAGGCGCGCAAATACGCCCCCAAAGCGACGTTTTCCAGCACGGTCATATTGGGTGCCAACTGCACGTGCTGAAAGCTGCGACTGATACCCAAATGGGCGATTTGCCGCGCATTGAGGGTTTGGATGTCTTGACCCAAAAAGCGCACCTGCCCAGAGGTCCGCGGCAGCACCCCCGTAATGAGGTTAAAGCAAGTACTCTTGCCCGCCCCATTAGGGCCGATCAAGCCCACAATCTCGCCGGCCTTGATGCGGAAACTCAAATCATTGACAGCCACCAGCCCCCCAAACTCTTTGCGCAGCTTATTGAGCTCGAGCACAGGTGTCTCGGCAGCGGGCAAACTGCGGTGCTCTAGGCCACTGGTGGTGTCCTCATCAGCAGCCGTCAGCTCGCCCAACTGCAACGCTGAATAACGCTGCTCATTGGTCAAAGGCTTGCCCCCTAAACGTTGCCAAACGAATTCCCACCCCTGGGCTAAAAAGGACCATAAGCCCTGACTGGCATACTGCAAGATAATGATCATCAACACCCCAAACACAATCAGCTCGGCATTGACCCCATCATCTAAAAACAGAGGCAAAATATTTTGCAGCCTGTCCTTGATAATCAAAATCACACTGGAGCCCAGCACCGCCCCCCACACGCTGGAGGCCCCACCAATCACGGCCATAAAAAGATATTCAATGCCGTAATTCAAACCAAAAGGGCTGGGGCTGACCGCGCGCTGCATGTGGGCATACAACCAACCCGACACACAGGCAAGCAAAGCGGCATAAATAAACACAATCACCTTATAGCGGGCCGTATTAATGCCAAAAGACTCGGCCATGGCCCCCCGCTGGCGCAGAGCACGAATCGCCCGCCCGGGACGCGAATGCATCAGGTTGTAGGTCGCCCACATGGCCAGCAATACGGTTATCCAGATCAGATAGTAAATAGAACGCCCGCGGCCAAAAGATATGCCAAATAACTCAATCGCGGGGATGCCAGATATCCCGTCGTGTTGGCCTAAAAAGGCCAAGTTGCCAAATAAATAATAAATGGACAATGACCAAGCAATGGTCCCTAAAGGCAAATAATGCCCAGACAGGCGCATGGTCACTGCCCCGATGATAAAGGCAAAGGCAAAGGTCAACAGTAAGGCCACTAACAAGCCAGCCCAGGGAGACCAGCCCATCTGCGTACTCAACCAGGCCGTGGCATAGGCACCAATGCCCACAAAGGCAGCTTGGCCAAATGAGGTCAGCCCCGCTACCCCGGTCAAGACCACCAGACCTAGCACCACTAAACTGCTCAGACCAATGTAATTCAGCTGTGTAATCCAAAACTCGGGCATCCCTGACCACAAGGGCAGCACCGCTAAAATCAGCAACAGGGGCACAAAAATCCAACGTCTCATGAATCAGTCCTCATCATCCATGATTTGCATGCCAAAGGAACGCCACAACAACACCGGAATAATCAACGTAAATACGATGACCTCCTTGTACTGACTGGCCCAGAAAGAAGAAAACGCCTCGAGAATCCCCACAAATATGGCCCCAATGGCAGTGATGGGATAACTGGCCAACCCACCAATAATGGCCCCTACGAACCCTTTCAAACCAATCAAGAATCCAGTGTCATAGTAAATCGTAGTCACCGGCGCAATGAGCATGCCAGAAAAAGCCCCCACCGCGGCCGCCAAAAACATCGTAATGCGACCCGACATCTCTGTACTGATACCCACCAAACGCGCCCCGCGGCGATTGACCGCTGTGGCCCGCAAGGCACGACCATATAAAGTGGCGCCAAAAAACAACCACAAGGCCCCAATCAAAATGGCACAGGCCACCAGCACAAACAGAGTTTGGGCAGACCACATCATGCCCAATACATCGACCTGCCCCTTCATAAAGGCGGGCGTGCGCCACCCCTCGGCACCAAAAAACACCAGCCCCAGCCCCGTCAGAGCAAAGTGCAACGCCACCGAGGTGATGAGCAATACCAGCACACTGGCCTCTGCCAAGGGCTGATAAACTAATTTATACAGCATGGGGCCAAGCGGGATAACCACCGCCAATGAATACAACACTGACACAGCCAATGGCAGCTCTTTGCCCATCACCCATGGGCTGATCAGTATCAGCGCGACGGGCCAAGCCACCGACCAAAGCAGTGCCCATGCAATGCGCACCCCTTTACGCTCGGCAGTGTATTTAACGATGTGGTAAATGTCTTTGATCGCCACGATGACCCCTACAATCAGTAGCAGCCAAAGCGTGCCTGGCGTACGCCCATTAATAATAAAAGCTAGGGTCAGCGCGCCAAAGGTGACAAACTCCCCTTGGGGAATAAAAATAATGCGCGTGACGGCAAAAACCATCACCAAAGCCAGCCCCAACAGCGCGTAAATTGCACCATTGAGCAAGCCATCTTGTAATAAAATCAGTAATACGGTGGCATCCATGAATAATCAGATCCAAGCACGAAACAAGCAAAAAGGCGCAGTGCCAGCGCACCGCGCCTCCAGGCTACAAGGCGCTAATACGCCCATGGTCATCTCTATTTAGCTAACGCTAAACTAATAGGTAGCCAACTCAGGACGATATTTCCAAGCCTCGTCAACCACCTCAACCATGACGCGGGCCCGCTCATCCAAACCAGAGTGGTCATCAGAGCTCATGTTGAATACCCCTTGGGATGCTGCTAAATCAGAGGTGTTTTCGATGGCCTCACGCAGCGCATGACGAAACTCGGTCGTGCCCGGCTCTGCACCAGACTCTAAAGCGGCTGGGATGGCATTGGCAATGATCAAACCGGCATCCCACAAGTGCCCACCAAAAGTATTAATGGTGCCCTCGCCATATTTATCCTCGTACAAAGCCTTG
>JAJYTK010000190.1 GCA_021793095.1 Pseudomonadota bacterium | reverse complement strand
TATATCGTCAGCGCAGGGGGCAAGCGTTTACGCCCAGCAGTATTGATGTTGGTGGCCAAAGCATTGGGTTACAAAGGCTCAGACCATCATTTGCTGGCCGCGGTGGTTGAGTTTATTCATACTGCAACCCTGTTACACGATGATGTGGTTGATGAGTCTGATTTGCGTCGGGGGCGCAGTACTGCGAATGCCGTTTTTGGCAATGCCGCCAGTGTGCTGGTCGGTGATTATCTCTATTCTCGCTCTTTTGAAATGATGGTCGAGACCCGTTCCATGCAGGCCATGGCGGTGCTATCCGCAGCCACAACGGTGATTGCAGAGGGTGAGGTGTTGCAATTACTCAACGTTCATGATCCCGATGTTTCCCAAGAGCGCTACATGCAGGTAGTGCGTTATAAAACCGCCAAGCTATTCGAGGCGGCGACTGAGGTCGGTGCCATTTTGGGCGCAGCTGATGACGATTTACAAGCCGCCGCTGCGGCACTGGGGCGACACTTGGGGACAGCCTTTCAGCTCATTGATGATGTGCTTGATTACAGTGGGGATGCCGAGGCGCTGGGTAAAAATGTGGGCGATGATTTGCGTGAGGGAAAACCGACATTGCCGCTCATCCGCGTGATGGAGGTGGGCACCGATAAAGAAAAGGCGCTGATCCGCAATGCCATCCAGACTGGCGATGCTGATTTTGATGCCGTCGCGCGGGCGATTGCCAATACCGATGCGGTCGAGTACACCCGTATTGCGGCACGCAATGAGGCGCAGCTCGCCTTAGATGCTTTGGCACAGTTTCCACCGTCCGAGGCGACGGATGCTTTGCAGGCGATGTGCAAATTTTCCATCGAGCGGGATCGCTAATTCCTTTATTCCTGATTAGAGCGCGGTCATACCGCGCTTTATTATTTGGCACGCCGAAGCCCCCGCATTTTTCAGAGGCTTTAATTCACAAAGGGCAGTTTCATGCTTATCGAGTTTAGTAACGTTGAAACGCTTGGTTTAGCAGCTATTTTTTTGGTGATTGGACACTTTATTAAAGAGCGTATCCCTGTTTTAGAACGTTACTTTATTCCTTCCCCCATTATTGGTGGTCTCGTATTTTCTATCATCATGTTGATAGGCCATCAGACGGGTGCTTTTAACCTCGAGCTCAGCAATGATATGCGCGATCTTTTGCTGATGATGTTTTTTACGACCATTGGGTTTACGGCTAGCTTGGAGATGCTCAAACGCGGTGGCGTGGCGGTGGCTTTGTTTTTACTCGCTTGTACTATCTTAGTGCTCATACAGAATATTGTGGGGGCGGGTTTGGCCACAATACTCGGGACGAATCCTTTGATTGGTTTGGCTGCGGGTTCTATCTCTTTGACTGGGGGGCACGGGACTTCAGCCGCTTTTGGTCCTTTGCTTGAGGCACATGGGGCGGTCGGCGCCTTACCCGCCGCGATTGCCGCAGCGACTTGGGGGTTGGTGCTGGGCTGCATCATCGGTGGTCCGGTGGGGTTGCGTTTATTGCGCCGCTATCACCTCAAGGGGCCCCAGGCGGATGCGTCTGGAATGGGTGAGGCGAGCGCTGATAATGACGCCAAGCGCGCGGGCCCCACCCGTCAATCGGATGAGGAGGCAGCGGCCAAAGAGGCCACACGGCGTTTTCCTTTTTCGACCTTGTCGGTGGTGTTGTTATGCGTGGCAGCCGGTTTGGGTGGGGCGGCCATTGACTGGTTGCAACAATACGGGGTGACCGTACCGGCCTATTTGGGGGCCATGCTGATCGCTGCATTGATTCGTAATATTTATGATCTGCGTCGCATCGATTTCCCCGATGTGGAGATGAATACGATCAGCATGGTGTCGTTGAGCTTTTTCCTGGTCCTGGCATTAATGAGTATGCGGTTGTGGGAGTTGGCCCATGTCTTTGGGCCACTGCTCATTATTTTGATCGTACAGACGGTAATTGTGTTTTTCTTTACCTATTTTGTGACTTTTAGAATAATGGGCAAGGACTATGATGCGGCCACTTTGGCCGTCGGTCATTGTGGTGTGGGTTTGGGCGCCACACCGAATGCCATGGCAAATATTCAGGCCTTTACCAATGCAAATGGGCCCTCGCCCAAGGCATTCTTTGTCATTCCCATTGTGGGCTCGTTATTTATTGACTTTGTGAATGCCATCGTTATTACGGTGTTTGTGAACGTATTTTCTTGAGCGTGGCAAAGGCGGCGATGTATTCCATGCTGCTGTTGACAGCAATGACTGCTGAGCCTGGTGCGGTCAATGCCTCGCTGAGGATGGGTTTGATGTCTGCTTCGTTGTCAATGCGATAGCCGGCCATTTGGTGGGCTTGGGCCAGAGTGACAAAGTCGGGATTTTGCAGTTGGGTGGCACTGACACGATCAGGGTACTGCAGCTCTTGATGCAAACGGATGGTGGCGAGGCTGCGGTTATCCGAAACGATGACCTTGATGTTGGCCCCGTATTGCTGGGCAGTGGCCAGCTCGTTGCCCGTCATCATAAACCCCCCATCGCCCACAAAGGCGATGACCTGTCGTTGTGGGTGGCGCAAACTGCTGGCGACGGCAGCTGGAATGGCCGAGCCCATGGCCCCCGAGATGGTGGCCAGCATGCGGCGCTCAGCGGTGAAATTAAAAATACGCTGCACCCAGCTACTAAAGTTGCCCGCATCCACACAAATAATCGCGTCTTCAGCGGCCAGATCATTGACAGCCGCCACCACATTGCCAAAGACCACCCCATCGTCGGCCTGCTGCGGTTGCCATGCGTATAAGGTGTGTACTTTTTCATGGGTCTTACGACGCCAATTTTCGCGGGCATCGCTATGCGTGCTGGGCAGTGCAGCCAATTGATTGCAAAATTCAGTGGGATCAGCAGCAACGCCTAAATCAGTGGCAAAGTTGCGTCCTAGCTCGTTAGGGTCGGGATAAACATGAATCAGCGGCTGCACGGGTTGGGGGGCGCGGGGCAGGGTATAGCCTTGACTGGTGACATCACCTAAACGAGTCCCTAAGGCCAGGATGAGATCAGTTTCCGAGAGAATATCGACCAATTGTTTTGGGGCATTAAAGACCAGATGGCCGGCATAGTGGTCATGATCGTTGGGGAAAAGGTCTTGTTGCCTAAAGCTCACCGCCACTGGGATTTGATGTTGTGTGGCCAGCGCTTGCAAGGCGGCGCGCCCAGCTGGGTGGTTGAGGCTTTGTCCAGCAATAATCAGCGGCTTTTGTGCACGAGATAGTAAATCATGAGCCGCCGTGACCGAAGCGTCGGTGCAACCCGGCAGCTGTGCCA
>JAJYTK010000189.1 GCA_021793095.1 Pseudomonadota bacterium | reverse complement strand
AAAGCGTACCGTCACCTCTTCTGGCTCGATGGAAACATCATCGCGCCAAAACGGTACCCCCATAATGGGCTCAACAATATGCATGCTGGTATTGAGGAATTCTAAATCCTTGGCCTCATGCGTCGCACCCAGTATGTTGGAATCGGTAGAGTAAGCTTTTTCAGCAGACATACGGTACTCAAACCCGTGTGCTTGCATGAACTCAGACATCTCAGCGCGTCCGCCTAGCTCATCAATAAATAACTGGTCTAACCAGGGCTTGTAGATTTTTAGTTTTGGGTTGGTCAACAGGCCATAACGATAAAAACGCTCGATATCATTACCCTTGTAGGTACTGCCATCACCCCAAATATGGACATCGTCTTCTTTCATGGCAGCGACCAGCATTGTCCCGGTCACAGCGCGCCCTAGAGGGGTCGTGTTGAAGTAGGTAACCCCCCCGGTGGTGACATGAAAGGCACCACTTTGGATGGCAGCAATCCCCTCCCTCACTAATTGCTCGCGGCAATCTATCAATCGTGCCTTTTCTGCACCATAAGAAAGCGCCTGCCGAGGAATATCATCGTAATCAGACTCATCGGGTTGACCTAAGTTTGCGGTATAGGCATAGGGAATACTGCCCTTTTCGCGCATCCACAAAATCGCCGCACTGGTGTCCAACCCGCCTGAAAAAGCGATCCCCACCTTTTGATTTACTGGAATAGTCTCTAAAATTGTCGCTGTCATAATCTGCCACACTGGAACAAAGAAAAACAATGCTCTATTATATCGTTCAACCACAAAGCTTCCAGCTTAAATTTAACGATGATGCCCCAAACATTACATCTAGCGGTTGCATTGCTGCATAACGACGCCCAAGAGATCCTACTGGTACGCAAAGATCACTCTAAACACTATATGCTCGCCGGTGGCAAGGTAGAAGCTCAGGAAAGCCCTTTTGTTGCTTTAACGCGAGAGTTACACGAAGAGCTCAATATTTTGGTACCTGCTTATCTGCCTCACTTTGTTGGGCAATTTACGGCGCCCGCCGCCAATGAAAAAGGTTATACAGTACACGCGCATTTATATACACTCTACTGGACAGGTCCTATTCAAGTCGGCGCAGAGATCAAGCAGGCACATTGGTTCTCGCCCGACAATGCGCAAGAATTACATTTAGCCCCACTGGCTCGGCGGGTCATTCGCGCCGGTTTTATTCATCAGTTTTGATTCAAAAAAAGCAGCCCCTATGTGTTATAGCAATCACAGTCATTTCTTTACCCTGCAGCAACTGCGCGCCACCACCCAAGCAGGGGGCGTGCGCGGGGTAGTACTCAAGGCTCAAGGGGATGCTTTTTTTATTGAAATCGAGATGCGCTCGGGCCATTATGCTGTCTTGGTGACGGCACGAGGTAAAGAACCACGTCGTTTTAAAAATCCGCTACGAGCGCTCTCAATCCTGCGTGACATCGGCATTGTACACGGGCAATTCGATCTTTCCCTATACGCCCCCGAGCAACTGAATACCCACGATAAAAACGCCACCGCTGATTTATTTACAAATACACCGCGTCGATCAGGATCTGAACCTAAACGCACAACCCTCACATCGCCTGCAACGCAGACAGAGGCTGAACACACACAACCCAGTCTATTGGGGCCTACGCGCACAGTAAAAAGCAAAACACCTGCACCAGTGCCAGTCGCGAAGTCAAAAGGCTCATCCGATAACACCAAACGCGCCGCTGCCGAGCGGCATCAAATGAAATTACTCTAAGACATCGCTTTGATATTTAAAATAAGCAAGCCTAAACCAATTATGCAAAAGCGGTATAGGCCCATTCAAAAAAGGTCTTAGACGGCAATCAACCAGCGCTCCATAATCAGTACAACTGACCCTATTTAAATCACTGATTAAGGAGCCATCCCATGATTGGCACTTCACTCAAAATAATTAAAAAACTCAAGTTCCGTGCGCACCGCAAATTTCGGGCAAATACAGTTCTTTTTTGTGCCGCGGCAATGCTTTCTCTGAGCGCCCACGCAAATGACTTCCCCACCCGCACCATTACCTGGGTAGTCCCCTTCCCGCCTGGTGGAGCGATGGACGCGATTGCGCGGGTTTTGAGTGAAGAAATGAGCCAAGATTTAGGCCAGTCGATTGTGGTAGAAAACCGCCCCGGTGCAGGCGGCAATATCGGCGCCGCTCATGTTGCCAAAGCAAAACCCGACGGCCATACAATCATGATCGCTGCCAATGGGATGGCTGTAAACCCATCGTTATACCCAAGCCTAAACTTTGACCCCATCAAGGATTTTGAGCCTATTTCATTGGTAGCGGCAGTACCCAATATCTTGGTCACGCAAGCGGATCGGGAAGACATCACTTCTGTCACCGATGTCATAGAACAAGCCACACAACATCCTGGGCAATACACCTACGCCTCAGCAGGTGTGGGTACCTCTATCCATCTGGCTGGTGCGCTCTTTACCTATCTCACCGATTTGGATATGTTGCACATCCCTTACCGAGGCAGTGGACCAGCGGTGGCCGATTTGCTGAGCGGACAAGTAGATTATATGTTTGATAGCATTACCTCAGCCAAACCTCATATAGAATCAGGGAAATTAAAAGCCTTGGCCATTACCACCGCAAAACGTTCTACCACTTTACCTAAGCTACCGACCATGGCTGAAAGCGGTGTGGATGATTATGAACTTGTTCCTTGGTTCGCGACATTTGCACCCGCTAACACGCCGCAAGAAACCATACAGAAGCTCAATAATTCGATGCTACGTGCGATGCAAAGTGAGAAAGTGAATGATATTTTCAGTGGCATTGGGGCAGAAAAAATCGGCTCTAGCCCTGAAGAGCTACGTACCTATCTCGCTGAGGAAACCGACAAATGGGCAGTGATCATTGATGAAACTGGCATCTCGGCTGAATAAACCAAGGTAGTCGATCCAGAGCGAATCCACTCGCAGCAAAAGTAATACCCAACCAAACTCATAAAAGAGGCAATGGTTGGGTATTTTTTTGCCTTTAATGTGCATATAAAAACCATCTAATCTGCTTTTATATGATTTATCGCAAAGAAACAGAAAAAAAGAGGATCTATGCTAAACCACAATATATAGTCAATTCACACAACCAAAACACAAGATATAGTCGCCATGAACACAAATACCGCTACCCAGCACTGGCAGGAGCACGCCACTGACTCCCCCACCCTAGTCAATGTACAGCAGCTAGTTGAAGAATACCTGGACCGCAGTGATTGGCGTGTCAATGCAAACGCCAATCAGGGCTATTCCTTGGGTGGACTCATTCTTAG
>JAJYTK010000188.1 GCA_021793095.1 Pseudomonadota bacterium | reverse complement strand
CTCAAATTTCTTAAAGATTAATTATTATATTCCTCAAGTGCGTTTTGATAGGCTTTTAATACCTCGGTACCTTTTCTATTCCGTTTATCTAAATCTTCGGCCCATTTTTTCGCAGTATCAGAGGTTGCCTGATTCAGTTTTTCTAAATCATCTTCACCCAAAGTCACATAGGTCACCCCTGCAGCTTTTACTTTCTCTTTGTCCTTGGCATCCAGCTCATCGACCAACTCGCACGCATGTTTGGTCGCTGCCTCACCAACCTGGGTGAATACCTCTCGTTCTTTGTCGGAAAGGCTGGACCAGCGCTCATTTGAAATAGAGTAAGTAGCCACAAAAGAGCCTAAGCTGACCCCATCGGTGGCATATTTCAATAGTCCATGCAAATCATAAGGCGGCAAACTTGAGTTAGGGAAGACCAACCCATCCAGGGTCCCCCGCGATAAAGCGTCACGAGTGTCCGGCGCAGCCATTTGAACAGGCACTGCGTCTAGATTAAGAACGGTCTCTTCCATCGCACCTCCCGTGGCTCGTAACTTTAACCCCTTAAAAGAATCTATTCCTTCAATTTCTTTTTTTGAGGTATATATCTGATAAGGCGATAACGCCAAGGCCATTAACGGTCGCACTTCATTAGGCTCAAACTCTAGCTCATAGAGTAGTCCACCAGGTTTGACTAGCTCCCAATAGGCCAGTGTCCCCTCACAGGAGTTGCCAAACATACCTGGTAATTGTGCTACCGCGGATAACGGCATCTTATCGCTGACATAGGACGGCCCGACATAGCTAATATCCAAGACCCCTGTTTGGGCCAATGAAAGCATGTCCCCTGCTTTACCTAATTGCTCTGCGGGAAAGTGATCAAAATCGATATCATCCCCTAGTTGATCTTTGACCTCATCCATCCAAAACTCTATTAGGCCCTCAGCAATATAGTGTCCAGACGGCAGGCTATCACCAATACGCAACGTAGTTTGCGCAGAAGCCGCCACAGCAACACCTAGCAAAGCGCCGCTAAATGCGCCAACCATAGCAGTTTTCTTAAAGTTGAAACGTTTTTTCATTCACTCCTCCAAATATATTTATTGCATCGTTGAGGGCAACCAAAGTATGAGCTGTGGAAACAATACCAAAAGCGCAATCACTAATAGGTGAACCCAAACATGCGGCATCACGCCAACAAACAATTCATTAAGGGGCATTTTTGTATAACGAGCGACAACAAATACGTTCATACCCAAAGGTGGGGTAACCATCCCGACCTCGGCAGTCACCACAACCACCACCCCAAACCAAACCGGATCGAATCCGAGAGACACCACCAAAGGCAAGACCACGGGGACCGTTAGAATTAAAATAGCCACCTGATCCATAAAAAAGCCCAAAATGACATAACCCACCAAAATCACAGCCATGATGGCGATGGGCGGCATATCCAGCTGGCCTACCCAGGTAATTAAGTCATTTGTGACCCTCTCGAGCGTAAAGTAATAGCCAAAAATATGCGCAGCTAAAATGATGAGTAGGATCATCGCAGTGGTATGAGCAGTTTTACGCAGGGCATGCACTAAAGCACGAAAACTCAGCCGGCCTTCTTTTAGTGCTAATAACATCGCGACAAAGGCCCCCACCCCAGATGCCTCGGTAGGTGTCGCTAATCCAGAATAAATACTGCCAATAACAACAATAAATAGGATTAAAACAGGGCCGATACGTGTTAAAGACTCAAATTTCTCTTTGAAGGAATATGATTGTCCTTTAGGGGCTGAATCAGGCCATATATAAATTAAAACCACGATGGTTAAAATAATAGATAGGCAGACTAAAATCCCCGGAATAATCGCACCAATAAACAAGGCCGAAATAGAAATATCAGCAATCACCCCGTATAAAATTAGCGCAATAGAAGGTGGAATAATCATGGCCAACGTACCAGAGATAGCGACGACCCCGCCTGCCAATTTTGGCTCATAACCCTGCTTTACCATCGATGGGATCGAGGTAGAGGCTAAAGTCGCTGCAGCGGCTGTACTCGAGCCTGAAATTGCTGCAAATCCCGCTCCCGCAAGCACTGTAGCCATCGCCACACCGCCGCGGACACGGCCTACCCACATTGCTGCAGCACGGAACAGGTCGTTAGCAATACCCGAAATAATCACAAACTCGGCCATAAGAATAAACATTGGCACTGTGATGATTTCGTACGAACTGGTAGAAGATAAGGGTGCCGTGCGCAAGATCCCCGATAAGATGGGCAACCCACCAAACATATAAAGCCCTAGCGCTCCCGAGACCGCCATAGAGATAGCAACAGGCACCCCTACAATCAGTAAAGCCACCAGGAGGATTAAAACTAATGCCATTGTCATAGTTGCCTCTCCGCCTCGGTTTGGATCGCATGATCGTCCAAAAGAGTACCCTCTAATGCTTTATATTTATCCTCAGTCACATTGGACGAAAAGCAAAAAACCAGATGCTTAACGGCAGCCAATAGCACGCTTAGGGCCATGACAATGGAGCCTATCAAAACAATTAAGTACACAATCCATGTAGGCCATGGGATAGAAGCCGCCAAACGATCATCGTTGAGATAGGCTGATTGCATGCGCAATAAAGCTTGGTTCGACCACAAATAAATCACCACGGACCCGCCAAAATAACCCAAACTGACCGCCAACGCACGCAATCGCAAAGGGATATAGTGGCTCAAAAAATCAATTTTGACATGCGCCTGATAACGAAACCCATCACTAATTGCAAAGAAAAAAACAGTCGTCATCAGGTAAAAGCCGATGAGTGTGTAGGACCAAGAAAAGGGGGCATTAAACAAATAGCGCGAAAGAACATCAAAAAAAACAATGACCATAATAATAAATAGCGCAAAACACGCCAGGCCAACTAAAATCCGATCTAATAAATAGAGCAGCTTGTCGATGGCTTTTACAATTGGATTATGCTGTTCTGAGGTCATCATCCCTCCAAGCTACTTATTGGCCCGTGCAAGAATATTGCGGGCAATTCGCTCATGTGGTTTATCAATCATTTGTCCATCAATATTGACCACCCCAACATCAGGAGCTTGTTCAAAGGCCTGGATGACCTGCTCTGCCCAAGCGATGTCCTCTGCTGAGGGACTGAATACTCTATTGACAATCTCTATGTGGCTTGGGTGTATGAGTGCTTTTGCGGCAAAACCATCCCCTTTGGCTGCCTGGGCCTCAGCTTCTACCAGCTCAAGATTGCGTATATCGGCACAGATGCTATCAATGGCAACCACACCAGCAGCAGCGGCGGCCAATAAGCACATGTCACGTGCGAGCA
>JAJYTK010000187.1 GCA_021793095.1 Pseudomonadota bacterium | reverse complement strand
GTCTCCTCGAGGGTAAACAACCCATCAGCGGTGGTCTCGCCATAGTCAATGCCGAGTTTTTCCTTGAGGTATTCACCCGAACGCACGCCATCTCGTAGCGCACAGGGCAAATTGGTACATACCGAAATGGTAAAACGGCCGACCGGCTGGAGATGGAACATGTCATAAAAGGTGGCCACCTCTTGGACCTGAATAGGGGGCACGCCAATATATGCGGCCACATCCTCGATAACCTCGGTAGACACCCACCCCTTTTCCTCTTGGGCAATCGCCAGCGCAGCCATGATGGCCGAGCGTCTTTGATCATCCGGGAACTTGGTTAGCTCACGGTCGATACGTTGATAAGCTTGTTCGGAAAGCAGCATAATTCGATTCCGTCGTTCCACAAGGCCGCCTTAGCGGTCAATTTCACCAAACACAATGTCCTGGGTACCGATGATGGTGACACAGTCAGCCAACATATGACCACGGGACATCTCGTCCAAGGATTGCAGGTGCACAAAACCGGGGGCACGGATCTTCATGCGATAGGGTTTATTGGCCCCATCAGAAATCAGATAAATACCAAACTCGCCCTTGGGGTGCTCGATACCGGCATAGGCCTCACCCGGGGGCACGTGCATGCCCTCAGAAAAGAGTTTGAAATGGTGGATGAGATCCTCCATCCCTGTTTTCATGCGCTCACGTTTGGGTGGGGCGACCTTGTGATTATCCACAATCACTGGCCCGGGGTTATTGCGCAACCACTCAACGCACTGACGAATAATGCGCGTGCTTTCGCGCATCTCTTGGATACGTACTAAATAGCGGTCATAGCAATCGCCATTGGTGCCCACGGGGACATCAAACTCTACCCGATCGTAGACGGCGTAAGGCTGTTTTTTACGTACATCCCACTCAACCCCCGAACCGCGCAACATCGGCCCGGTAAAGCCCAAGGCCATGGCCCGCTCGGCACTCACCACCCCAACATCGACCAAACGCTGCTTCCAAATACGGTTTTCCGTCAGCAGCGTCTCGTACTCATCCACACACTTGGGGAAACGCTCGGTAAAGGCCTCGATAAAATCCAGCAAAGAGCCCGAACGATCCTCGTTCATCGCGCGCAGCTCTTTCTCGCTGCGGTACTTGCTGGGCTGATATTTAGGCATGCTATCAGGCAGATCACGGTACACCCCGCCAGGACGGTAGTACGCCGCGTGCATCCGTGCACCGGAAACCGCCTCGTACATATCCATGATGTCCTCGCGCTCGCGGAAAGCATACAAAAACACCGCCATCGCACCCACGTCCAGCGCGTGTGAGCCTACGGACATCAGGTGATTCGACAGGCGGGTAATCTCATCAAACATCACGCGGATATATTGCGCACGCAAGGGTACCTCGATACCCAACAGCTTTTCTACTGCCATGCAGTAGGCATGCTCATTGCACATCATAGAGACATAATCGAGTCGATCCATGTAGGGCAATGTCTGCAAATAGGTGCGGTGCTCGGCCAGTTTTTCAGTGGCACGGTGCAGCAACCCAATGTGCGGGTCAGCGCGCTCGATCACCTCGCCATCCATCTCGAGCACCAAACGCAACACACCGTGCGCCGCCGGGTGCTGAGGACCAAAGTTTAAGGTGTAGTTTTTAATTTCAGCCATGATGATTAACGCCCTATACCATAATCGTCTTCGCGTACCACACGGGGCACGATCTCGCGTGGCTCGATGGTCACCGGTTGATAGACCACACGCTTTTGTTCGGGGTCATAACGCATCTCGACATAACCCGAGATGGGGAAATCTTTGCGGAAAGGATGACCAATAAATCCGTAATCAGTCAAAATACGGCGCAAGTCAGGATGCCCCTCGAACACCACCCCGTACAAGTCAAAGGCCTCGCGCTCAAACCAGTTAACCGAAGGCCAGACATCGCACAAAGTGGGCAGCAAAGGAAACTCATCATCAGGGACAAAGGTGCGTACACGCAGGCGCCAGTTGTGCGTCAATGACAACAGGTGGATCACCACCGCAAAACGCTGCGGAAACTGTTGTGCCGCCTCGGTATAAGTAGGCGTACGCCAACCTGAATAATCAACCGCACACAGATCGATACAGGTCTCAAAGCGCAAATCTGCCTCATCACGCAATGTGCGGCAGGTATCAATCCACTGATCAGCGGGGACCTGCAAGGTCAGCTCGCCCAATGCGCGGGTCAGGTCAGCATCCTCACCCAGTATGGATTTCAAGTTGGTCTCTAAAGTCGTTAGACGTGTCATGATTGTGCCCTTAAAGCCATACACTGCTAGCTTAGCGCGCAATGGTATTGGTTAAACGAATCTTGTTTTGCATTTGGATCAGGCCATACACCAACGCCTCGGCCGTCGGTGGGCACCCAGGCACATAAATGTCCACGGGCACGATACGGTCACAACCACGCACCACTGAATAAGAATAATGATAATAGCCCCCGCCATTAGCGCAGGAGCCCATGGACACCACCCAGCGTGGCTCGGCCATTTGGTCATAAACCTTGCGTAACGCCGGCGCCATTTTGTTACACAAAGTACCCGCCACAATCATCAAATCAGACTGCCGCGGGCTGGCACGAAAGATAATACCAAACTGGTCTAGGTCATAACGCGCAGCCCCAGCGTGCATCATCTCGACCGCGCAACAGGCCAACCCAAATGTCATCGGCCAGAGCGAACCAGTCTTGGCCCAGTTGAGGACCTTGTCTGCACTGGTGGTGATAAAACCTTCTTTTAAAACGCCATCTATAGACATATCACTGCCCTTGAAATGTTAATTGGGATTACTCCCAATCTAACGCACCCTTCTTCCACTCGTAAATAAAGCCCACAGTCAGAATCAGCAAAAAGATCATCGCTGTCACAAAACCGACAATGCCTACTGTGCCATACGCCATCGCCCACGGGAAAAGAAAGGCAATCTCGAGATCAAACATAATGAACAGAATGGCAATGAGGTAATAACGAATATCGACGTTCATCCGTGAATCGCCGAACTCCTCGAAACCGCACTCATAAGGGGACAGCTTTTCATCGTAGGGGCGATGTGGCCCAAGAATACGACCCGCCACAACCAGCGCCATACCCAGCCCGGTCGCAACGATAATAAACATCAAAACGGGAAAGTAGTTTTGCAAATTCATGCCAATACCCATGTGCAATCCATAACCGACTAGATTGTAGCATTGATGCAGTTTCTTTTCGGGTTTTCACCCATAAGATTCTTATAGTTTGTGATAAACCAAACATCTACGCGACTTTCTATTGATAAAAAAACGAAAGAAGGCATACTTTTTGACTCTTTC
>JAJYTK010000186.1 GCA_021793095.1 Pseudomonadota bacterium | reverse complement strand
GGCCATACAGGTAGACACACAATGGTTATTTATTCGCCCTAATTGCGGGCAGCGAGTATATTTACCGATGGAGGCTTTGAACACTTTTGCATAAAAACCTAACCACCACGACCACCATCATCCAAGGAGGATCTATGTTTAGACTAGACGGCAAGGTAGCCATTGTGACGGGTTGCGGTTCTATCGGGGATAGTTTGAGCAACGGACGAGCGATATCCCTTGCACTGGCACGCCAAGGGGCAATTGTTTATGGCCTGGATCGCAATCTAGAATCCGCCCAAGAAACCCAAGCAATGATAGAAAAAGAAGGAGGCACCTGCCACGTACAAACCTGCGATGTCACCCGCCCAGAAGAAATACATACCGTCATGCAAGACTGCATCACACAGGCCGGGCGGCTAGATATTTTGGTCAATAATGTCGGCGAATCATTACCCGGTGATCCCCTCAGCATGAGCGCAGACACCTGGCAACAGCAGTTTGACCTCAACGTGACCTCAGCCTTTTTAACCATCAAAGAGGCCCTGCCCACCATGATTGAACAAGGCCGAGGCAGCATTATCAATATTTCCTCGGTGGCGGGCATTCGCTATATCGGCAAACCCCAAGTCGCCTACTCAGCCAGCAAGGCCGCCCTCATGCAGATGTCCAAAACCACTGCTGTCATCCATGCGCGCAAAGGCATCCGCGTCAACTGCGTACTGCCCGGATTGATGCACACCGCCCTCATCGATCGCTTGGCCGATAAATACGCCCAAGGCGATACCCAAGGCTTTATCGATCATCGCAACAATCAAATCCCCACCGGAAAAATGGGCTCGGCCTGGGATGTGGCCCACGCCGTGGCCTTTTTGGCCTCGGACGAGGCACACTACATCAACGGCACCGAGATTGTAGTGGACGGCGGCTTTACCGCAACAACGCCATAAGAGTGTATCTGGTAAAAATCATGGCACTGCAGCGACTCAAAGAGCCAGCGCTGCAGCGCGGCGTTTTGCTAGTCTTTGAGTGATGAACATAGACACTGCCGCTATTCCCAAGGTAATCAAGCTAGGAATGGTAGCCAACACAGAAATCAGCACCCACAAGGCCATATCGACATATTTACGCCCGGTAATCTTGGCCCCGCCAAATAGATGGGCAAAGGCCAATACAAAAATAATGCCACTAATGGCTGCCTCGATATAGCCAGCGTTGATGCCTGGGTTAAGCATGTTGGGGTATAAAATAAATAAAAATGGGATGACATAGGTCACCGCCCCCAGCATGACGGCGCGCTTGGCGACCCTGCCCCATTTCTCGCCGGCGATGCCCGCTGCGACAAACACACCCACGCAGACGGGAGGGGTGATCACTGATAAGGTTGCGTAATAAAACACAAACATATGCGCCGAAATAGGCTTTAGGCCCGCGGATACCAAGGCAGGTGCCAATGTCGCAGCAACCAACACATAAGCTGCCGTCGTCGGTATGCCCATGCCTAAAATCATGCAAATCACTGCAACAATGAGGCTGACTAATAATAAAGAGTCGCCCCCACCACTGACTATCAGGGAGGATAGGGTGATGCCAATACCCGTTGTATTGATCAGTGACACCAAAATCTGTGCACCTGCCAATAACACGCCGACAATAATCAAACCCGTGGCGCCCTCATCCAATGCAGATCGCAAACGGGTAAATAGCACCGCTGCGGCATTTTCTTTGGTTTCATCCTCTAAATCTGAAAATTCTTGGAATGATAAATCGCTGTCTGCGGGCTTTTCCTGTGGTGCTTGTTTAGGGGCTAACAGCATCGCAACCAACATGCCTACCACAGCACCCACGATGCCATAAAAAGCCGAAGTCGGTAACGAACGCCCCATCAGGATACCGTAGGTCAGCCCGCCAAAAGATAAAACAATCGGTGCCAAGCGCTGAATCGTAATCACAGAGCCCCAACTGGGGATTTGATCCTCGGGCACCATCCCCAACTGCTCTTGCTGGGCGGTGATGTGCACCGTCGCGAACACCCCGAAATAAAATAGCAATGCCGGTAATGTCGCGGCGGCAGCAATACTCAGGTACGAGGTGCCTATAATTTCAGCCATAATAAAGGCCGCCGCGCCCATGATGGGTGGTGCCAACTGTCCACCTGTAGAAGCCACGGCCTCGACAGCCCCGGCCAATGCAGAAGGGTAGCGCAACCGCTTCATCAGCGGGATGGTAAAGGCACCTGTGGTGGCGACATTACCCACCGCACTGCCGCTGACCATGCCAAATAGCCCAGATGCGATGGTAGAGATTTTGGCTGCACCGCCAACACTACGCCCACTGATGCGGATGGCTAAATCCATAAAAGTAGCCCCGCCCCCAGAATGCAGCAAAAAGGCCCCAAACAATACAAATACCGCAATAATGGTGGAGGCCACCCCCAATAATGTCCCCCAGATCCCGATATCACTGAGCAATAAAACCTCGGTGATGTAATAGATATCAAAGCCTCTGTGCCCTAGGGAGCCAGGGATATATTGACCAAAAAAAGCGTAGACCAAGCCAATGACCACCAATATCGGAAATATCAACCCGATGGTACGTCGCGCAAGCTCTAGCAAAGTAATCACCAATACCACGGTCATGAATACCTCTGGCTCTTCGGCTAGAGGTAAAGTATTCATGATTTCATCGGTATTGACCGTCACCCACAGGCAGCTACCGATGGCAATAACGGCGAGTACAAAATCAATAATATTGCCCAAAGGCGCCAAACGGCTTTGAGCAAATAGGGGGAATCGCAGAAAAGCGATTGCAATCACAAACGCCAGAAAAATAGAGCGTTGTACCAATGCCTCTTGAGCACCAAAAGCGGCCGTGCCCAAAATGAATAATGCTAAAAATAAAGTCAGCACTGAAGCAAAGCGCATCCTGAACGTTGTTTTTGTCATTTGCTGTTCCACGCCTTCCCCTTTGGTGAGAAATTAAAATTAATTCTGGGCCCTTAATTGGGCCTTTTTAGCTTAATCAATTAAATGCTCAGGAACGTCCAAGCCAATTTCCTTGAAATAGCGAACAGCGCCAGGATGCAGCGGCGAAGAAGCGTATTCTAAGGTGATTTCAGCGATATCTACACCCTCTAAGTCAGCTAATGCGGATACTTGCTTGGTCTTATCCTCATGGGCGGCTTTAACGATTTGATAAGCCGTTTCCTCATCCATATCACCAGACGCTGCGACGGCCAAACCAAAGCCCCATGTGCTATAGGCATCTATCCCATACTCGTCGTCGGCTGGGACATCAACCAGTGACAGCTCGGGCATTTTATCCCGAATCAATGCCTGCTGCTCATCATCTAGACTGATCACATCCACTGGGGTAAATCCACTCCGGGGCTCTCG
>JAJYTK010000185.1 GCA_021793095.1 Pseudomonadota bacterium | reverse complement strand
TACCAAATCCTCGACAAACTTGGGATTATCATAGGCATGTTCGGTGACGTATTTTTCGTCGGTGCGCTTGAGCAGCCCCCACAGTTGGCTAGACCCCTGCTCTTCGATGCCAGCAATCACAGCCGCCAAATTAAACTGCTCGAGTGTGGCTGGATCCAGATGCAAATCAACCACCACATGAGAGCGCTGATTGTGGGCGCCGTACTCTGAAATTTCTTTGGAGCATGGGCACAGACTGGTCACGGGGATGGTCACCTGTACTTGAAGGGCCTCTATCGGCTGGTTCAGGTCAGCATTGGCACGTACCACCCAGCTGAGCTGATAATCTAATAGGCTGCTGACCTTGGAGACAGGGGCCTCTTTATCGATAAAGATAGGGAACTCGGCACGCAGCTCGCCTTGGCGGGCGTCGAGTAAATCCAGCATTTGGGTCGCCATTTGGCAGTACCCTGCCAAATCTACAGGCTGATTGCGATGCTCTTCCAGCAAAGCAATAAAGCGCGACATATGCGTGCCCTTTTCTTCAGCAGGCAAGGCAACCGTCATTTCCCAATCGGCAACGGTTGGCTGAGCCTGCCCATCAATTTGAATATTAAAAGGATAGCGCACACGCCGCACCCCCACCTTTTGAATGGTGATTTGACGCGTGTCGCCACGGCTTTGAACATCGGGCATGATTTCCCGAGTGGTAGATACTGTCATTTTTACAACCAATTAGGCTAGAAAGAATAGTTTAGGCTTCTATTATCCAAGATAATACAGACGACAATCAACCACAGACGTCGTGCAAATAGAAAACATCGTATTGCGCCTCTATTAGCGATAGATATTAGGCATGCACCCTGGTGGCTAGAAACTCATTGATTGAGCGCTCGATGCCCTCACTGTCTAGGCCCACCATGGCATGTAATTGTTTTTGTTCGCCATGATCCAGGAAAACATCGGGATAGGCCAATAATAAAGTGGGGTTGTGCTTTTGCATGGCGCTCAGCTCTTCGAGCACGGCCGCACCTGCGCCCCCCATGCGTGCCCCATCCTCAATAGTCACAATCGCCTGGTGGCTATCGGCCATCTGCTCAATCATCTCGACATCAATAGGTTTGACAAAGCGCATGTCAACCACTGTAGCATCTATTTTTTCGGCGACCTTGAGTGCCTCATGCATCAATGTGCCAAAACACAAAATAGCGACGGTATGGCCGTTGCGGCGGACGACCGCCTTGCCCACCGGAACGGTATCAAAGCCTGCCGTCACCAACGCACCGACCCCGGCACCACGGGGATAACGCACAGAGGCAGGACCTGGATACTCATAACAGGTATTTAATAATAGCCGTGCCTCGTTTTCATCCGAAGGCGTACTGATGACGAGGTTGGGCACACAGCGCATAAAAGCAATATCGTAGTTACCTGCATGCGTCGCCCCATCGGCACCCACATAACCAGCGCGGTCAAGAGCAAAAGTGACATCTAAATTTTGTAATGCCACATCATGAATCAACTGATCGTAGGCGCGCTGTAAAAAGGTGGAGTAAATCGCCACAACTGGCTTTTTATCCTCGCAGGCCAGACCCGCCGCAAAGGTCACCGCATGCTGCTCGGCAATGCCCACATCAAAGTAGCGACTGGGAAAACGTTGTTCGAACTCGACCAGACCACTGCCCTCGCGCATTGCTGGCGTAATCCCATGTAAGCGGCTGTCCTTGCTCGCACGATCGCAAATCCATTGGCCAAACACCTGGGTAAAACTGATTTTTTTGACTGGTTGGGGTTTGGCGGGTTGTATCCCGACCGCTGGATCAAAACTACCCGGACCGTGATACAGCACAGGGTCGGCCTCGGCTAATTTATAGCCCTGGCCTTTTTTGGTAACCACGTGCAAAAACTGCAGCCCCCCGCGCTCGCGCAGGTTTTCCAGTGTAGGGATCAGGCTATTG
The DNA here is from genome assembly GCA_021793095.1 of Pseudomonadota bacterium. Taxonomy (GTDB): domain Bacteria; phylum Pseudomonadota; class Gammaproteobacteria; order Burkholderiales; family Burkholderiaceae_B; genus Paenalcaligenes. The sequence continues at coordinate 1,447 of JAJYTK010000185.1, read as the reverse complement.
AGATCATGCCCATCAATGGGCCCAACATAATTAAAACCAAACTCTTCGAACAAAGTGGCAGGCGCCAGCACCCCCTTGGCATGCCCCTCAAAGCGGCGGGCCAACTCGAGAACAGGGGGCACATGCTGCAGAAAGGCGCGGCCCACATCTTTGGCTGCGGCATAAAAACGCCCAGACAACAAACGCGCCAGATAATGATTCAGCGCCCCAACAGGGGGTGAAATCGACATGTCGTTGTCATTTAAAATCACCAATAGATTGACCCCGGGGATCACACCGGCATTATTTAACGCCTCAAAGACCATCCCAGCCGTCATCGCCCCATCACCGATCACGGCTAGATGCTGTCTATCGATACCCGCATTGCGCGCCGCCACTGCCATCCCTAAGGCTGCAGAAATAGAGGTTGAGGAATGTGCGGTACCAAAATCATCAAACTCGGACTCGCTGCGTTTGGGAAAACCAGAAATCCCCCCTTTTTTGCGCAGCCCCGACATTTCATCGCGACGGCCTGTGAGAATTTTGTGCGGATAGGATTGATGCCCTACATCCCATATCAGGCGATCATTAGGGGTCTCAAAGACATAATGCAATGCCAGCGTAAGCTCGACCACGCCAAGATTAGATGACAAATGACCACCGGTCTGGGCCACCGACTGCAGCACAAACTCGCGCAGCTCATGTGCCAGTGCATTGAGGTCCGAGCGCTTGAGCGCACGTAGATCCTGAGGGGATTGAATATCTTGTAATGTAACAGATGCCATAGATAACCTTGGGCGCTGACTAACCGACCGCCATAACCAAAATCGAACTATTTATTGTAGAGCTTTTCTGCGTACAGGTGTAGCATGTCGCATTTTTTTTCAGTTTGCCCAATGCACTAGTAATCACGGGCCGCAATAAAATGCGCCAATAATGCCAGCGTTTGCCGCCCCTCACCGATAGGTAGCAGTGCAGCATGGGCCTGATCAACCAATTCTTGTAATAACCCTTGGGCGGCTTCTAAACCCATCAAGCTCACGTAGGTGGGTTTATTTTGAGCCTCATCCTTGCCCGCCGTTTTCCCCAAAGTATCTGTGTCTGCAGTGACATCCAAAATATCATCAGCCACCTGGAAAGCCAGACCAACCGCATCAGCATAATCTCGTAGATGATTGCGCACCTTGGAGCTGGCCCCGGCCACAATGCCCCCTAATAGGATACTGGCCTTGAGCAACGCACCCGTTTTCATTTCATGCATGGTACGTAGCTCTTGTAGCGATAGCTGCTGCCCTACATGGTCACAATCGATGGCCTGCCCCCCGACCATGCCCTGGCTACCAATGGCACGTGATAATTCGGTCAGTGCCTGCACGATCAAAGCAGGCGCAATTGGCATGGATGCTAATACCTCAAAGGCTAAAGGCTGCAAAGCATCCCCCACCAACATGGCCGTTGCCTCATCGTA
>JAJYTK010000184.1 GCA_021793095.1 Pseudomonadota bacterium | reverse complement strand
TTCCTACACACCGTTGGGTTGAGGTATTTGGGGTTGGACCGCTCGGCCCAAACCCTCTCGGGCGGTGAGGCGCAGCGCATCCGTCTCGCGGCTCAATTAGGTTCTAATCTACAAGGGGTCTGTTACGTACTGGATGAACCCACCATCGGACTGCACCCACGCGACAATCAAATATTGCTGCAGGCATTACAGCGTCTACAAGCGCATGGCAACACTCTGGTGGTGGTGGAGCACGACGAAGATACCATCTGTGCCGCCGATCATATAATTGATCTGGGGCCAGGTGCGGGCATCCGTGGCGGAGCGATCGTCGCCAGCGGCACGGTCGACGAAATTCGCCAGCATCCTGAGTCCATGACTGGGCAATATTTGCGCGCCCCCATCCAGCATTCTCTAACCGCTCGGCGCCCCATCGATGACACTCACCCCATGTTAACTATTCAGGGGGCACGGGTGCATAACCTCAAGGACATCGATGTTCAGTTTCCCTTACAGCGTTTGACGGTCATCACCGGTGTGTCGGGGTCAGGGAAATCGAGCTTGGCTCACGAGGTATTACTCAAAAACCTCAAACTCGCCTTGCAAAAAGAACGCTCCGCTCGGGCTGATACTGATGCCGAACCAGAGGCCACCTCGACGGTTGGCCCCCGCTGGCAAAACTGCCAGTCCATGCAGGGCTGGGAGGCCTTGGAGCGTGTCCTCGAGGTTGACCAAACCCCCATCGGCAAGACCCCTCGGTCCTGCCCCGCCACCTATGTTGGCTTTTGGGATCCCATTCGCCGCCTCTTTGCCCAAACACGCGAGGCACGCATGCGCGGTTGGAACGCCTCTCGCTTTTCCTTTAATACCGGTCAAGGCCGTTGCGCCCAATGTGGAGGGCGCGGCATGCTGACCATGGAGATGAGCTTTCTACCGGACATCACCGTACCCTGTGACAGCTGCCATGGCCTGCGATTCAACCCAGACACGCTGAGTATTCACTGGCAAGGTAAAAACATCGGTGAAGTCTTGGGCATGGATGTTGATACGGCAGTCGAGTTCTTTGCAGCGCATCCGCGCATTGTGCAACCCCTGCGCCTCATGCAAGATGTCGGACTTGGCTATCTGACCCTAGGGCAGCCCTCACCCACCCTATCGGGGGGTGAAGCACAACGCCTAAAGCTGGTCACCGAATTGAGTAAAGCGCGCGTCGAAGAAGGGCTCACGCGCAGTGGACCGGTACAGCGGGGAACGCCAACCCTGTACGTGCTCGATGAGCCCACGGTCGGCTTGGCCATGGCCGATGTGGAAAAGCTACTGCATGTATTACACCGCCTATGTGACGCAGGTCACACCATTGTAGTGATCGAGCACCATCCAGACATCATGGCGCAGGCTGACTGGATCGTTGACCTAGGCCCTGAAGGCGGGGACGCCGGCGGGCACATCGTGGTTCAAGGTGACCTGCAAAAAATCATGGCGACCCAACAGTCCTACACAGGACAGGCCTTAAAGAGTTTTTTATCGCGGCATGAAGCGGTGTTAATCCAGCCCTAAGGCTGGGGCTGGGGTTAAGGCTAAGGCTGAGGCTTGAGCTGGGGCTGGGCTGGAGCTGTGGCTGCGACTGCGGCTAAGCCAATATATGATCCATCGCACGTTGCGCCACCAATAGCCCCATGCTGGCGGTCATGCTCATGGCTGACCCATAACCCGCGCAAGATAACCCCTGTAAAGGGTCTTGCTCTTGGGTCCATTCGGGCGGCAACACCGTTTCTTCGGCAAACCAGACGGCATGAATATGCATTTTGGCGGGGCGTTGGTGACTTTTTCTCGGGCCTGCCGGCCACCCATGCTGCTTGCGCAAGCGTTGACGCAGCCGAGCTAATAAAGCGTCATGCGTGGCCAAGGACAGGTCCCCCTCAGTGAGGGTTAAGGGATTGCGTTTTCCCCCTGCCGCCCCACATACCAACAGCCTTTTCTCTGGCTGTTGACGGGCGGCTAATACCAGGGCAATTTTGGCATTTAAATCATCGGTACAATCAATCACTACCTGTGCTGAGCTCTCAAAAAAAGCTGCTCCATTTTCTGCCGTCACAAATTCATCGACTAAATGCACCCGACAATGCGGATTGATTTCACCGATACGATCGGCCATGACCTCAATTTTGTCGCGCCCTAAGGTACTATCCAGGGCCGGCAGCTGCCGATTAATATTAGACACACTGACCACATCCATATCGATCAATGTCAAAGCACCCACTCCACTTCGTGCCAGTGTCTCGACACACCAACTGCCCACCCCACCGATGCCGGCAACCACAACGTGGGCCTGCTGCAATTTGCGCACACTTTGAGCGCCAAACAAACGATCCAAGCCGCCAAAGCGGCGCATACTGTCATGATTATTAGACATACTCTTTGTATCACTCCATTGACCCCACCACATACCGCACTCAGTGTGGTAATTTTAGGTAGAATCTATATCTTTGGGAACCAAGCATACGCTGAGTCATTATGTACTTACAACCCCCACCAGCCGCCTCTTTTAGTCGGCTCAGTGATCTCGAACTGAATCGCTCGATGCATCAAACCCTGCGCCAATGGCATCCGCAACAACCCCTATGGGTGTTTGCCTATGCCTCACTCATCTGGCGCCCTGAGTTTCCAACCCTCGCACATCGCTCGGCCACCCTGCATGGATATCATCGTTCTTTATGCCTCTGGTCGCGCATTAACCGCGGCACCCCCGAGCAGCCGGGCCTTGTCTTTGCCCTAGACCGCGGTGGTAGCTGCCAAGGCGTGGTCTACCAACTACCCAACCATTTGGTTTATGACATTTTCCCGCGCTTATGGCAGCGTGAAATGCCCAGTGGGTCCTATGTGCCCAAATGGCTCAACTGTGAAACCGATCTCGGGCCAGTGACTGCTCTAACCTTTGTGATGCGCCGCAACTGCCCCGCCTATGCGCCCCAAATACCCTTGGTCCAACAGCGTGAGATCATCCACCAGGCCCATGGCATCAATGGCCCTTGTCTGGATTATGTGCTTGAAACCCATCGTGCACTCGAAGACAGCGGCATTCAGGACCCTAAACTCAGCCGTTTAGTGCACTATCTCAACCTTCATCAGCTTAATTAGTCGACGGGAACCACTATGAATCTAGCTGATTATCGTAACGAATACGCTAAATACAAACTTTCAGATAAAAATTTGCTCAAAGACCCCAAAGAGCAGTTCCATCTATGGCTAAATGAGGCAATGGAGAACGATGCGCCTGAGCCCACAGCAATGACCCTGAGCACGGTAGGCACTGACCAGCAACCCACAGCGCGTATCGTATTGCTCAAAGGCTATGATGATAATGGCCTGTCTTTCTACACCAACTATGAGTCTAGAAAAGGCGCAGAGCTGACAATGAAT
>JAJYTK010000183.1 GCA_021793095.1 Pseudomonadota bacterium | reverse complement strand
TTGGTAATGTTGGGATCCAGACCAGGGGCTTGGGCAAATATGTCGTAGACATCCCATGAACCGTTTTGAATGGCCCACATGATGGCCGGCTCTCCCTCATTGCTTTTCACATTGGGATCGAGACCCGATTGTAACTGCCGCTGCACTGCAGCACGGCGATCATTCACCACATCATTCCAAAATTGCTGACTACTGTCTGTTGTCTGCGCCATCGCTGTAGCATGCATGGCAAGACCGCAAACGCCCACGATTACATATCGCTTAAATTTGTTTTTAATTGAACCCATCGTGCTCCCTCAATTTATACCCGTGAACAGCCGCTGTTAACTTAAAGTTTGGGATTAAGTTAATGTTCTATCTTATTGAAAAGTTTATAGAAATTATCAGTGGTTGCTTGAGCAATTGTTTCAACATCCACCCCACGTAACGCGGCTATAAACTCGGCGACATATTTAACATTTGCGGGCTCATTGGTCTTACCGCGGTGAGGCACTGGGGCTAAGTACGGAGAATCCGTTTCTATCAACATCCTATCAAGCGGGACATAGCGGGCGACTGCCTGTAGTTCCGTCGCGCTTTTGAAAGTCACGATCCCAGAAAATGAAATATAGTAATTCATATCCATCGCTGCTTTTGCCACCTCTTTGGTCTCAGTAAAGCAGTGCATCACGCCACCGACCTCGTGGCTTTGCGCATCTCTCATAATCGCCAAGGTGTCTGCCGCTGCCGCACGAGTATGAATAATCGTGGGTAGCCCTGTTTTGCGGCTGACCAATAAATGACGCTCAAACCGCTCTCTTTGCCAATCAAGGGGCTCTTCTAAGCGATAATAATCTAAACCGGTTTCACCAATCGCCACGACCTTAGGATGCTGGGCAAGCTCTATCAACTCTTGGGCGGTCGGCTCCTGTGCCTCTTTATAACCTGGATGCACACCCACTGAAGCGCTTAGCTGAGGCTTTTTCTCAACCATGGCTATTAAATCCGGCCAAGCCTCAATATCCACGCTCACCACAAGCGCATGCTCGACCTGGTGATCTTGCATATTGGCCAAGACCTGACTAAATTGATCCCGCAGCTGCGGGAAATCAATATGACAATGAGAATCTACAAACATAAATCTCTCGCGATGTTGGAATTTTTAAATATCCTTTTAATTTTAAAACAGTGTGTGGGTGTAAGTTATATTAATTGCCCCTAAACGCGTGTAAACCGCATTTCTATGCAAATGCACCATACAGTTGATCTAATAGCCGATGGACGCGCAATTTTTGATTAAAAGGATGATGTGCTGTGCTTTGGCTTTGAGTCAGCTGGTTTAATAAAAAAGCCACCGCTTGGGGTGAACTGCGTTGTGCGAGCTGTTGTAACTGTCCCTGCAATTGGACATAATGACGTGCCTCGATTGTAAATTGGCAATACTGTATATCCATCAACAAACGCTGCAATGCTGTTAATAAGTGCTCAAATGCTAAAGGCTCAATGATCGGTAATAAGGCATACACACCAGCGCGTTGGCGTTCCTGCAAAGCCATGACTAAGCGCTCTAGCCATTCAGGGATAGGTCGCTCATCGATTTGTGCCGCATGCCAGGCGGTCAGTGGCGCTCCGTCATAGGCTGCCAGCCATTGTTCCGCATGAGACACCTCTTGGGCGGCCAACCAAGACAACGCCTGTTCTTTGGTGGGACTATTCAAGCGCATTATTTGGCAGCGAGAACGTATCGTCGGTAACATCAATGGCGCTTGGCTGCTGATCAAGAAAAAAACGGTGCGCGGCATGGGCTCTTCGAGAATCTTTAGCAGCGCATTTGCAGTCACCCCATTAATTTGGTGGGCAGGATAAAAGATCACGACACGAAAACCCGCTCGCTGAGTGCTGGCATAAAACCAGTCATCCAGTGCACGCAGCTGTTCGATACGTATTTCCTGCGATTTTTGCTCTTTGTCGGCGGGCTCTTGCTCAGGAAAGAGCTGTGTATGGAGCGCGGCGGGATATACATATTTCAAATCAGGATGTGTGCCGCTGTCTACCCAATGGCAGGCCTGACACACTCCGCAGGCATGTCCCAATGCACTAGGCTGCTCGCACAGTAAGGAAGCAGCTAAAAACTGCCCCAATTGAAATTTGCCAATCCCCTGGGCACCCGTCAGTAGCCACGCATGGGCTAACTGCGCTTTATTTTTTAGGAAGCGATTCGCTATTGCTTCAAACCAAGGGAATAATTGCATGAACTGACCAACTAATATTTTGAATACAGCGTTTAGGTATGAGCGTTACGCCAATTTTCAATGAGCTCGATGAGCTCAGTTTTGAGCTGTTTTTGAATGGTGGGGATGTCTTTACTGGCATCAACCATATAAAAACGTTGTGGATCTTGATGCACTCGGTCATAGTACGCTTGTTGTGTCCGTATAAAGAATTCTACATCTTCTTTTTCAAAGCGGTCCAACACTCGAGTGTTTAGCATCCTCTGACGCGCTAACTCTAAAGGCACATCAAATAACCATGTACGATTGGGTTGTAAGCCGGCATGCACCCATTGCTCTAAAACGCGTATCTGCTCGGCACCCAAAGCTCGTCCCCCACCTTGGTAGGCATAGCTCGCATCGGTATATCGATCGCATAGTACCCATTGCCCCTTTTTTAAGGCCGGAATGATACGCGTTTGGGTGTGCTCGTTGCGCGCTGCAAACATGAGCAAACACTCGGTCTTGAGCCGCATGGGCTGCTGTAATAACAATTCGCGCAGAGACTCCCCTAGTGGGGTCCCCCCCGGTTCGCGAGTCACCACAACAGGGATATTGTGGTCTTGGAGTACTTGTTTCATAAAAGGGATGTGGGTGCTTTTACCGGCCCCATCAACCCCCTCTAGGGTTAAAAACAAACCTTGTTGTGTCATTATTCCTCAATTACGTCTGAGAATATATTTTGCCACTGCGCTATTGTGCTGCTGCAGTGTTTTTGAAAACTCACTGCTGCCATCACCCCGAGAAACAAAATAGTAATAATCATGCTCTTCGGGATGTAAAGCTGCCATGATCGAAGCTTTGCCGGGCAATGCAATGGGCGTTGGGGGTAAGCCAGGGCGCGTATAAGTGTTCCAAGGTGTATCTGTCGTCAAGTCAACCTTGCGAATGCGCCCTTCATAGCGCTCACCCATCCCATAAATGACGGTTGGGTCTGTTTGCAACAGCATCCCGGCGCGTAAGCGATTGATAAATACGCCGGCAATACGCTTGCGATCCTCAGCCCGACCGGTCTCCTTTTCTATAATTGACGCTAAAATAAGAGCCTCATAAGGCGTCTCTATCGGCAGATCAGCGGCCCGTTGCGCCCATAATGTCTCTATCAGCTCTAACTGAAACTCATAAGCCCTCTGGAGTAACACCAAATCAGTAGAT
>JAJYTK010000182.1 GCA_021793095.1 Pseudomonadota bacterium | reverse complement strand
ACCTCAATGATGAGCGGGCGGTGTTGTTGATGGTTCGCCGACAGGCAGATGCCAATATTATTGATACGGTGGAATCCATTCGCGAACGTTTGCCAGATTTAGAGGCCATGCTCCCTGCCGAAGTTCATTTACAGGTGGCCCAGGATCGGACACCCAGTATCCGCGCTTCTCTGTATGAGGCCCAAAAAACGCTGATTATCGCCGTGATTTTGGTGGTGGGCGTGGTGCTGCTTTTTTTACGCAACTGGCGGGCGGCACTGATTCCTGCGGTAGCGGTACCGGCATCTTTGATCAGCAGCTTTGCTTTTATGTATGCCTTTGGCTTTACGCTCAACACCATCTCCTTGATGGCCTTGATCGTGGCGACAGGCTTTGTAGTGGATGATGCGATCGTAGTTTTGGAAAGCATTATCCGTTATTTAGAAAGGGGGCTCAGCCCTTTTCGGGCGGCAGTGCGTGGTTTGCGTGAGGTGAGCTTTACCGTCACTGCGATGAGCTTTTCTTTGGTGGCAGTATTTATCCCCATGTGGTTGGTCGGGGGACTGATCGGGCGCCTGTTTAAAGAGTTTGCCGTGACGTTGTCAGTGGCTGTATTGATTTCTTTGCTGATTTCCTTGATGTTGACGCCCATGATGTCTGCACATTTGCTGCGCCCCGGAGCCTACCGGGATCCGGTGGACGCTACGGGAGATACGCATAGAGACAGCGCCGCACGCGGTGTGGGTGCTTGGTGGCATCGCTTTTGGCAATGGTTGGGCGCCCTGATTGGCAGGGCGGGGCAGTGGCTGGTGCAGGCCTATGCAGTGACTCTGGGTTGGGCCTTAAAATATCGGCGTTTGACCTTGTTGTCATTGGTGCTGGCGGTCTTGTTCAATGGGTACTTATTTACGAGTATCCCCAAAGGCTTATTCCCGCAGCAGGATACGGGGCAGTTGATGGGTTTTTTCCGTGTGGATCGGGGGACCTCATTTCACGCCATGAGCCCCAAGTTAGAGCATTTTCGCCAAGAGCTCTTAAAGGATCCCGCCATACGTAGCGTGGCGGTCTTTGCGGGTGGTCGCGGGGGCAGTAATTCCTCGATGATGTTGATTGAGTTGTTGCCCTTAGAGGATAGGGATGTGTCTGCCAATCAGGTGGTGGATCGACTACGTGGCAAATTGCAGTCTGTCCCTGGTGCCCGTTTATTTTTAACCCCTCAGCAGGATATTTTTGTGGGGGGTGGGCTAGGGCGCGCGGGGGCGCAGCAGTTGACCCTTTTGGCCAGTGATTTTGAGGTACTCAAAGAATGGCAACCGCGGGTACAGCAGGCGATGGCATCGCTGCCAGAGCTGGTGGATGTGGATACGGATTCAGATGATCAGGGACAGCGTATAGAGCTGAGCATTGATCGTGAAAAAGCCCGTCAATTGGGGGTAGAGATGTCTTTGGTGGCATCTACCTTGAATAATGCATTTAGTCAGCGTCAGGTTTCTGTGATTTATGGGCGCCTGAATCAATATCATATTGTGATGGGCCTAGAAGAGCGCTTTACACAGGATGTAGAGGCGTTGCAGCAGCTAGAGATTGTGACCCAGTCCGGTGAGCGAATCCCCATCACCGCATTTACTGATTTTGTACCTGGCAGTGCACCGTTGAGTGTCAGCCATCATGGATTATTTATTGCGGAAAACATTTCCTTTGGCTTGGCCGATGGGGTTAATCTAGAGCAAGCCACAGAGGCCATCAATGAGGCTATGGCCAAGATACAGCTGCCCACGGACAAAATACAGATCAGTTATGAGGGGACTGCGCGATTAATGCGTGATGCGGTGGCGCAGCAGCCGGGGCTGATTTTGGCGGCCTTGCTGACCATGTATGTGGTGCTGGGAATGCTCTATGAGAGTTATTTGCACCCTATCACGATTTTGTCCACGCTGCCTTCGGCAGGGATTGGGGCCTTGCTGACCTTGATGGCAGTGGACGAAGAATTTACGGTCATCGCCATGATAGGGGTGTTTTTGTTGATCGGTATCGTCAAGAAAAACGCCATTATGATGGTGGATTATGCTTTGATGCAGCAGCGGGCACAGCAGATCAGTGCGCGTCAGGCGATTTATGATGCGTGCTTGGTACGTTTTCGCCCCATCATGATGACGACAATTTCCGCTATTTTGGGGGCAGTGCCTCTGATTGTCGCGACGGGTGCCGGGGTGGAAATGCGTCAACCCCTGGGCTTGACCATTGTCGGTGGCTTGGTCGTCAGTCAGGTGCTGACGCTGTATACCACTCCAGTATTGTATTTATTTTTAGAAAACTTGCGTCAGCGCTTTTTGGGTGAGCGTCCTCGTCTGGGAGCCTCATCGTAGAGGTACCTATGATATTTCAGCCCGTCACCCTCTATCGGTAAAGAGAATGGCCATGAAAAAGTTGCAAACAACGGATAAAAGTCAGCGTCGCCTCCTTTGTGCAGGGGGACGTCTCGGTATGTCTGCCTTGCTTTTGACCCTGTTGGCTGCTTGTGCAGTAGGCCCCGAATATACAGCGCCAGAGGTGGCCATGGGTACCGAATTTCAACAGCTAAGTACCGAGCAGGGCCAGGCAGGGTGGCGCCCCAGCCAGCCCAAAACGGTGCAAAAAGATTGGTGGGCGATGTTTGATGATCCGCAGTTAGCCCCTTGGCTGGATGAGTTGCTCGAAAGAAATGCCAGTTTAGAGCAGGCGGAAGCACGCTATCGGGCGGCACAGGCGGCTTTGGAGGGCGCGCGTTCTTCTTTTTGGCCGCAGTTGGGCACACAGGCCAGCATGCAGCGCCGTGGTGAAGGGCGCCTGTCGCCCACCAAGCAATACAATCTGAGCGCCAATGTGTCTTGGGAGCTTGACGTATGGGGCCGTGTACGTCGCCAGGTCGAGGGCAGTGAGGCCCAATTACAGGCCTCAGCCGCTGATCTCGAGGGGGTTAAGCTGAGTTTAATCTCTACATTTTTACAGACTTATTTTCAATATCAGCTTAACCTACAGTTGCTCGATCTTTATGCTCAGACCATCGATATTTATGAGCATACCCTAGCGATCACTGAAAATCGCTACGCCGCGGGGATGGTGGCGCGCAGTGATGTGGACAGCGCCGTTTCTCAATTAGAAAATGCACGCGTACAACAGCAAAATGCGCAGCGCCAACAAGAGCAGTTAGGACATGCGTTGGCGGTTCTATTGGGGGATGCACCGAGCGTGCGCGCATTTGTGGCCCAGCCACGTGAGTTTGATTATCCGCAGATGCCGGTCACCATACCGAGCGCTTTGCTAGAGCGCCGACCCGATATTGTGGCGGCCGAACGCCGGGTGGCCGCGGCCAATGCTGAGATTGGGGTGGCCCAGACGGCTTGGTTTCCAGAGTTTAGCTTTGATTTGCAGGGGGGGTACCGCAGCA
>JAJYTK010000181.1 GCA_021793095.1 Pseudomonadota bacterium | reverse complement strand
CATGCAGACAACAGCGCTCAAAAGATAAATAATGCGCATATAAATGTCGGCAATATTAGACGGCAAGGTATCAGGCAGTATGCTAATCAGAATATGACCGCGGTTACGGGCGAGCTCTGGCGTCACTAAAAACAACATGGCGCATAGCATATACGCCACCATTGCACCCGCCCAACGTGTCGGAGCGCTAAAAAAATAACGCGCTGCAATTTCATAACAGTACGAGCCTACGATGATCAACAAACACAGCCCAGAGATATAAAAACCTAGCTGCGTAATAGCATCATGGGCAGCACCCAACGGTGCCGCCCATGAGCGCGACTGCTTTAAGTCACGAGAAGTCATTACTCAGCCATTCCTTTACTGATAGCAAAATCACGAAAGTCTTGAATGAGATCAGGCCTCTCATCTATGCCTAACGCCCACAGACCCTCAGCCCAATAAGTTTGCAGTTGCTCTTGTTGCTCTTTACTCAACTCTGTGACTTTCATGCCCTTTTCTTTCAGGATTTCTTCCTCTTCTGCCCATATATCCAGAGAGTCCTCATTCCATTTTTTCTCAATATCTATAGAGATTTCTGTCATGAGGTTTTGATCCTCTTCAGACAAAGCATTCCAAGCATTCAAGTTCATAAAAATAGGCTCGTAATTCGCCCCAAACCCCGGTCTCATTAAATAGTCAGCAACCTCGTACCAGCGATACTCAAGAGCGCCAATAATAGGCCAAGAAGCACCATCAACGACCCCTTTTTCAAGAGCCGTATAAATTTCAGAAGCAGGGATAACAGTCAAAGCCCCCCCCAACCCCTCTACCACGCCCTGATAGCTCAGAGTGCCACGTATCTTTTTGCCACTAAGGTCCCCACTATCACCTACCGGCTCGCGTAACAATATGTGATATGCGCCTTGAGGGGTAATAGGAAGCATGACTAACTTGAGCCCAAATTGCTGATAATGCTCATCCAAATAATCAAACAGCCCAGTCTCTCTGATCATTTCCGCATCCCCAACCAAAGCTTCGGCAACGGTGAATAACGGCGTAGTTCCAAAGTGGTAGGCACCGTTGGTGAATAAGAAATCAAAAACACCGGCACCTACAGGCTCTAACTGTTCGAAAGGAGGCACTGTTTCTGGCCCTAACACGTTGATGCTGATACGACCATCAGTGGCCTCTGCAAGCCTCTCTACAAAAGGATCTAGCAAATAAGGGTTGTAAGCGTAATTACTATCCCAGCTAGATAACAATGTGAACTGCTGCGCTGCCGCACTAGCCCCAAACAACATCGCCCCAGAAGTCAATAAAGCTGCCAAGATTTTATGCATTGTATGTGTCCTCCTCCAGCATAAAAATTAATTGAAATACAATATAATCCTCTATTCGCCTATTGTATAGAGCTGGATACAAATGTAAACCATGGTTTTTACCGATAAAATTCATTAAATTTTACTTGCATTTTACTTCTAAAACCTCTCAAGTATGAGATTTAAACCAATTCAGTACAGAGCCAGAAATAAATATCCAAATGGATCTCCTAGTATCCAAAAAATTTAAATGATAAAATGTTAAGCGTCGGCGCTTTCAAAATTGATTAGCAGGAAAACAAATAAATAACCACCACCAAAGCCACCATGGCTCCTGCAATCCACTACATCCACACTCTGACCTAAATAGACTAAAACCATGCAAAAAGATGATTCCAACCTCCCGCGCAATGTTTACGCATACAACCGCCTACTAAATGCAATCAAAGAGGGCGAGCTCCAACCTGGGACCCGACTAAGAGAAGTATCCCTAGCCAAGAAAATAGGGGTCAGCCGCACCCCACTACGAGAAGCATTGAGCCGCTTAGAGAGCGAAGGATTACTGACCAACGATGGCAATCGTGGACTTATAATTACACAGCTAGACCACAATATGGTCACTGAGCTCTACCAAATGCGCGAAGTACTCGAAGGCACTGCAGCACGATTAGCAGCTAGACATGCTTCGGATATAGAAATGCAAATTCTGCGTGATATCGCAGAAAGAGAAGAAAACTATCTAGATGATTATGAAAAGCTCGCGTCTAACAATAGAACCTTTCACGATATGCTGTATCGCTGCGCACATAATCGCTATCTGCTGAAAAGCTTAAACTCGCTACACGAATCCATGTTTCTACTGGGAAAAACCACCTTGGCCGTACCTGGCCGCGGTGAAGCCTCGCACCGAGAGCACATTGAACTCATTGAAGCACTTGAAAAACGCGATGCCGATGCTGCTGAAAAAATCATTCGTGAACATATCCGTGCAGCTTATAGAGCGAGACTCTCTATGAAAATAGAGCCAGATGCAGAAGGGACTGCGTAAGTTCTCCCTATTTGGAATAAACACACTTAATTAGCTATCCGTACAGAGAAACTAATTTCCCTCGAAAGAATGAATCAGTACTGTGGTTTTTAACCATTACCAATCTTTTTGATTGAGTTTTCTAAGAATTGAATAAAGCTTTTTATGGCCGGACTTAAAGGTCGGTCAGCTGCCCAGACGCACCCTATGTCCAAAGTGGGGATCGTCTGGGCAATGTTTTGCCGTAAAACGCGCCGGCCTTCGAGTGACCAGGGTCGATAGACCAGGTCAGAAAGTATCGTAATCCCACGCTGAAAAGCCACCATGCTGCGAATGGCCTCGGGTGATTGGCTTTGAAAAACCACTTGGGGCTGGATCTGATGATTCTTCCAAATGCGGGCCATCGTATCAGTATGCTCGTCCATATCCAGCAAAATATAGTCGTAGCGCGCAATATCTTCTAGATTGACTTGACTGTATTGTTGCAGCTCATGATCAGGATGAGTCCATAAACGCCGAGGGGACTTTAGCATTGTGCGGTATTTCAAGCGGCTATCAGCGGTGAGGTTGGAGACCAGAATGAGGGCTAAATCTAACTCCCCTTGTAAAAGTTTTTCCTCAATGATGGGTCGTGGATGCTCAACCAGCTGTATTTGTAATCCTGGATAGCGATCTTGTATGGCGGAAAGCACAGTGGGTGCCATATAGACCGAGATGGTTTCAGTTACGCCGATGGTTAGTTGTTGCTCCATCGTGCTCGGTGTGGCTTGGATTTCATCAACAGCACGTTGCACGCCATTGAGGATACTTCTGGCATGCTGTACCAAGCGTTCTCCGGACTCGGTTAAATACACTCCTTTTGCATGGCGTGCGTAAAGTGTAGCGTTGAGGCTGCTCTCTAAATTTTTTAAGGCGATCGTTACTGAGGATTGTGAAACATTACACCTGAGGGCTGCCTTTGAAATCTGTTGAGTCTCTGCCAACGCCAGGAAATATTGCAGCTGACGAAGTGTTATTTGAGGTGTGATCATAATATCCTAGGGGAGTTTTAGCGTGGTTTTGTGATTACATAGTTGCTGCCTAGTAATATTTAAAAAATTA
>JAJYTK010000180.1 GCA_021793095.1 Pseudomonadota bacterium | reverse complement strand
GCATCGCCCGAACGCACGATTCGCCCTTTGTGAATGACGTGTACGAAATCAGGCACAATGTAGTCCAACAAACGCTGGTAGTGGGTGATCACAATCATTGAACGCTCGGGTGAACGCAATTTATTCACACCGTCAGAAATGACACGCAAGGCATCAATATCTAAGCCGGAATCCGTTTCGTCTAAAATCGACAATTTGGGCTCTAACAGAGACATTTGCAAAATCTCATTGCGCTTTTTCTCACCACCAGAGAAGCCTTCATTGACAGAACGATGCAAGAATTGTTCGCTCATGCCCACGGCCTTCATCTCTTCTTTGGCCTGCTTGAGAAAATCCATCGCATCCCACTCAGGCAACCCCTGCTCTCGACGTACGGCGTTGACTGCGGTGCGCAAGAAATAAGCGTTGGAAACACCAGGAATTTCTACGGGATATTGAAATGCCAAAAAGAGGCCTAAGCGGGCCCTTTCCTCGATATCCATATCGAGCAAGTTTTTGCCAAAATACTCAACAGAGCCACCCTCAATCTCATAATCTTCGCGGCCTGCTAGAACTTGGGCCAAAGTACTCTTGCCGGAGCCATTGGGGCCCATCAACGCGTGCACTTCGCCTGGTCGAACCTGTAGGTCAACACCTTTCAGGATGGATTTTCCGTCTACAGACGCTTTGAGGTTTTTGATATTTAACATTGAATAATACTCCTTAACCAACGCTGCCTTCGAGGCTGACCCCGAGCAGGTTTTGTGCTTCTACAGCAAATTCCATGGGCAATTCTTTGATGACTTCCTTGCAGTAACCGTTCACTATCATGGAAACGGCGTCCTCGGCACTAATGCCGCGCTGCATGGCATAAAACAGTTGATCCTCACCGATACGCGAAGCAGTGGCTTCGTGCTCTACATTGGCTGTTGGGTTTTGTGCCTCGACCACCGGGAAAGTGTGTGCAGCACAGGTCTTGCCAATAAGTAGAGAGTCACACTGGGTAAAGTTGCGGGCATTTTCTGCGGTGGGTGCAATACGCACTAGGCCACGATAGGTGTTCAGCCCACGCCCTGCAGAAATCCCTTTGGAGATAATGGTGCTGGTCGTATTTTTGCCCATGTGAATCATCTTGGTACCGGTATCTGCTTGCTGGCGGTGGTTACTCAGTGCGACAGAGTAAAACTCGCCCACAGAATCATTCCCCCGTAGCACGACGCTGGGATATTTCCAGGTAATTGCAGAACCCGTCTCGACCTGTGTCCAGGAAATATGTGAACGCTCGCCACGGCATTCGCCGCGCTTGGTCACAAAGTTGTAAATCCCGCCAACGCCATTTTCGTCCCCGGGGTACCAGTTTTGAACGGTCGAATATTTGATTTTGGCATCATCCAGTGCCACCAGCTCAACGACCGCTGCGTGAAGTTGGTTTTCGTCACGCATGGGCGCCGTACAGCCCTCTAAGTAGCTGACATACGACCCCTCTTCGGCAATGATGAGCGTGCGCTCAAATTGCCCAGTGTCAGGAGAGTTGATACGGAAATAAGTGGATAGCTCCATTGGGCACTTGACCCCTTTGGGGATATACACAAAAGAGCCATCAGAAAATACTGCTGAGTTAAGTGCAGCATAAAAATTATCATTGGAAGGTACCACAGTACCCAAGTACTTTTTCACTAACTCGGGATACTCGCGCACCGCCTCAGAGAAAGAGCAAAAGATAATGCCGATTTCTTCGAGCTGCTTGCGGAAGGTGGTCGCCACTGATACGGAATCAAACACCGCGTCAACCGCTACCCCAGCGAGACGCTCCCACTCGTGCAAAGGCACACCAAGCTTCTCGTAGGTGCGCAATAACTCAGGATCGACCTCATCCAAGCTCTTGGGACCATCGTCCTTGCTCTTGGGCGCGGCGTAATAACTGATCTCTTGGAAATCTATCGGCGGATAATCAACGACAGACCACGTGGGCGGCGTCATTTCTAACCATTGCCGATAGGCGTTTAAGCGCCATTCGAGCATGAACTCTGGCTCTTTCTTTTTTGCAGAAATTAAGCGTATGGTGTCCTCATTTAAACCTTTAGGAATCACCACTGACTCAATGTCGGTAACAAACCCCGCCTCGTATTCGCGATCGAGGAAAGTATCAAGGTGTTCGTTAACAGTACTCATTAGGATAACTCCACATTAGATGTGCTTTCACCGCGCTGGCCTTTGGTAGCACCAGGTTGGTGTGTGAGTGGGTGTTCAGTAACGGTGGGGGCAAGCATATCCGCCACGCTGACATCTTCAAGGGTTCGGCGTACAATGTCACTAATTTGCTGCCAGTTACTGCGGATTTGGCAATCGGGCTCAACGGCGCAAGCCCCTGGCGTAGCGACACACTCAGTCAACCCAAAAGGCTGGTCATCCAGTGCGTCAATTATGTGCGCAATGCTGATCTCGTTGGCAGGTCGTGCTAGGCTATAACCGCCATGAGCGCCCCGAGTGCTGACTACGATGTTACTCTGATTGAGCAACTTGAGCACTTTACTCACCGTGGGCTGGCCCAGCCCAAGTGCCTGAGCGAGCTCAGACGCACTATAGATCCGATCTGGGTCGTTGCCCATATGGGTCAGTACGAGTGTGCCGTAGTCAATGATTTTGCTAATGCGCAACATATAATATCCGCTAGCCGTTTCCAGTTGAATATTAGCTATATAGTACCTCTTTGGTACTGTTTGAGTCAAACATTATTTTCAGACCTTTAAAGCATCCCTACTTTTGTCTATGAGCCTTTCGAGCACGCATACCAAAGTCGCTGCCCATTTACAACGCTGCACCCAAAAAGACCCGAGTGGCCTAAGCGCACTCATCAACACATACGGTCCTACTTTACATCGATATGCTTGCGGTCTGTTTGCAAAACAACATGCGGATCAGTTAACTCAAGACGGTTTTGCATTGATCTGGCAACACGCCAACCTCTATCACTCCAACCAAGGAGATCCGCTGGGCTGGATCCTGTCTATTTTTCGCTATCGATTGGCCCAGGCGCTCGGCTCTCAGCGCTATGAGCGCGCACAGGCTGTATCCCTAGATCAGCTCTTGCTTAATAATTCCAGCACAAGCCCTTTTCTTGATGTGATTCACGCGCTCCCCCATGAGCAAAAGAAAATCTTGCTGGGGCGCTACCTCTTTGCGTGGGACAAAGCACTTTGCGTACTGCATATCGGCGCCTCAGAAGATGAAATTGAGCAGCAGTTTCGGCAAGCATGCCAGCAAATCGTGCGTCAATTTTCCCCATGGGAGATTAACGATCCAGACTGGCAAGCTGAAAACGGTCAAGCCTGCTTAGAAAGTCTCAGGCCGCAAAATAACCACTCTGCCCTGCTCCAACGTCGGCAAAACGATGCCAAAGCCCTCACGGACACATTGCGATGGGAAGCGTTATGTGCGGACTTGTGTCAATTT
>JAJYTK010000179.1 GCA_021793095.1 Pseudomonadota bacterium | reverse complement strand
ACCCGGGCCACCTCATAAGGCGACTGTGCCGCGACCAACAGGTGCAAGGTTTTAGTCTCTGCATCGTACCAAGCGTTGCCATTATCAGGCTCCATTGCACTGGGCTCAATGGCCTGAGTGCTGCCCTGGCGGTTGAGCACAATTTTATCGGGGTTTTCACGGGCCGCGTCGATCTCTCGGGCTAACTCGGCCGCAATATCCATCCCTGCCCGCATACCGTCAGCTGTTTCCAGCGCCACCACCTCGGGGTCGCGCTCGCCACCGCCACCGCGGTGCTTGCCTTTGACCGAAGCAGGGATAAACGGATTCTCATCATCTGGATCAGCGGGCGGCCAAACGACCTCATCGTCCTTAAATGCCCCCCAAATCACCGCATTTTGTACGGGAGAAAACTCATCCTCATCGGTAGGGCTGGCCCCCCCTAGGCGCACATAACGAGCGGCACCATAATTATCTGGCAAAGTAGAAGGCCCTTCATCACCATACTGCACAAACTTGTCATCAAAACGAAGCTTGCGCTTAGCGGCCTCAAAACGCTCAAAGTCGTGATACACCAACAGCGCAACGGGATGACCATACATGGGCGAGCAGGTGCCCCTAGGCACAAGGAAATAATCTCCATAAAAGTCGGCCCCGAGATCCGCGGGCTTGGGTACTTGAACGCCGTCCTCCTCGAGATCCTCGTGATACAGCAACCGATCTGGCTGCAGATCATCGCCCAGCTCTGTTAAATCCACCCCCTCAAATACTCTGTCAATGCGTGTCGCCTTAACAAAAAAGGCATGTGCCTGCTCTTTTGGCCAACCCGGTAAATCCTTGGCCCGAAAATCACGGGCAAACACCTTTTGACCCGTCACCTTGCGAATGGCATCCCAACGGTACCGCGCCTTGCCATCAGGGGCGACCCAAGTCTTGGGATGTGCCCCTGAATGCACCTCAACTGCATGCGCAAATGGCAAGCGCCCTAAGCTAACCGTGATGCCTGCGATTGTGCCCAGCTTGATAAAGCTGCGCCGTGAAATACCATGCATATTGGATCCTCAGAATTTTTAGTTTCTTTATAGATGCCATGCTATCACGGTCGCCAGCAACAATCGTATACAAACAGAGCGTTACGGACAAAAAAATGTAATAAAAGGCCGAAAACCAAGGGATAACCCTAGGTCAATGTTCCTCAGTTTTTTTGATGGCGCGCAAAATGTAAGGCCCTAACCTGCTCATCAAAAGGAGGCACCGGACCGACCACCTCTACAAAAGGGGCGACCTCCTGCACAGGAAAGGGTGTCACTGGTAAAGGATCCTCTAGCTGCATTTCCTCGCGCCATTGGCGCAACTGTTGACTGGAACTAATATATACAATCCGTCCCAATCCCACCCAAGCATGGGCCGCAGCACACATTGGGCAATGCTCACCCGAAGTATACACCGTCGCCTGAGCACGAGACTCAGGACTCATATTGTTGGCCGCCCAACGCGCCAACTCGAACTCAGGATGGCGGGTCGCATCCCCACCTGCAATACGATTACGGTCCTCTTGCAAAATACTGCCCTTAAAATCTACCAATACCGAACCAAAGGGCTCGTCCCCCGCCTCTAATGCCTCTTTGGCCAAGGCAATACAACGCTCTAAATAAAAATATTCACTCTCATGTAGCATGGGCAACCCCCCTTTTTTTTACTCAAAATTTCCTTAAACTCTATTGTAGTGTAAGTAGGGCATGATAAAATGCAGATGACAACGCGAAAAATTTAGTGTATAGTTACTCCTTTATTTGGTTTAGCCCACTAAATAACTCAGCTTTATTAGTGCTATACCAGCCTGTTTTGGTATGGCATGCATCAACAACGGAAGCGTGCCAGAGTGGTTGAATGGACTGGTCTTGAAAACCAGCGATGGGGCAACCCATCCGTGAGTTCGAATCTCACCGCTTCCGCCAAAACTTTTCTCTACGCCAGCAGCCATGGCGGAATAGGTAGACGCAAGAGACTTAAAATCTCTCGGGCCATAAAGCCCGTCCCGGTTCGATTCCGGGTGGCTGCACCACTTGTCATCCCCCCGTCACAATTTCTTCATCAAACTGACATGTTTTCTTCATCATGTCGTCATTTGCCGTTCCTACAATTATTTTGCTTGTAAAGCACTTTGTGAATTTTGAATAGGAATGGTTGTGTCAAAAAAATCTTTTTTAAAAAAACTTACCACCGAAAGGCTCTGTTTAAATATTACCGTCGCTGTGATGACGATGGGCTTAGGCATAGGTGCTGCCTGGGCAGTTAGTGAGCCCTCAGCGCCGTCAGAAGCCGCTGTCGAGATCACCGGCGCTGGGGCGTCTTTGCCCTATCCCATTTATGCGCAGTGGGCGTCTGCCTATCATCAAGCAACGGGTCAACGCGTCAATTATCAATCCATCGGTTCGGGGGGTGGCCAGCAGCAAATCATCGCTGGCACGGTGGCCTTTGGTGCGTCGGATGACCCCATGCCAGCGGC
This sequence comes from Pseudomonadota bacterium, assembly GCA_021793095.1. Classification (GTDB taxonomy): domain Bacteria; phylum Pseudomonadota; class Gammaproteobacteria; order Burkholderiales; family Burkholderiaceae_B; genus Paenalcaligenes. The sequence continues at coordinate 948 of JAJYTK010000179.1, read as the reverse complement.
CGATCTCGAGGCGCATGATTTACTGCAGTTTCCAGCAATTATTGGTGGGGTTGTCCCCGTATTTAATTTACCCGGTGTAGCGCCCGGTGCCTTGAAATTCACGGGGGCTGTGCTGGCCGATATTTTTAGAGGGGTAATTACTCGCTGGAATGACCCACAAATACAAGAGTTAAACCCTGATATTGACCTCCCAGATCAAACGATTGTGGTCATTCATCGTTCCGATGGTTCGGGGACTACTTTTTTATGGAGTCATTATTTGGCCCAGGCATCCGCTGATTGGCGTGATCAGGTGGGTGTGGGCAAGGCCATCAAATGGCCTGTCGGCCACGGGGGGAAAGGCAATGAGGGGGTGGCTGCTAATGTGCGTCAGCTGCAGTATTCCTTGGGTTATGTAGAGTTTGCTTATGCGTTGCAAAATGAGTTGTCCTGGGCCCAAATGCAAAATAAAGACGGTCAATTTGTGCAACCTAGCGAGGACAGTTTTGCAGCCGCGGCTGAGCATGCTGAATGGGCACAGACCCCGAGCATGGGGGTAATTTTGACAGATATGCCTGGTGAACACTCTTGGCCCATCACTGCGGCCTCTTTTATTTTGGTGCATCAAACCCAGGCAGACCCTGCCCAAGGGCGAGCCACACTACAATTTTTTGACTGGGCCTTTGAGCAGGGTAGCGAGATGGCGCGCGCACTGGACTATGTCCCCCTGCCAGTATCGGTAGTCACAGAAATCCGTGCGCGCTGGGCCGATCACATCCGAGATCGAGATGGACAGGCTATTTGGCCATCACACTCAAATGCTCAATAATCAATACGATGCATTGATAAGCGAGTGTAACCCCTGATTGCTCAATATAATCAGGCGGTGTAGTCTTTTTAGGTTGTGAGTCTTTCTAGTCTTTATCTACCTTAGGAGTTTTATTCATGAAAAGGTCCATCTTGGGCGGC
>JAJYTK010000178.1 GCA_021793095.1 Pseudomonadota bacterium | reverse complement strand
TTGTGGGCATTGCACCTTTTCTTTGGTTGCAGGTGGATTTAGACATGGTTCTTTGTATTTAGTCTTGGCGCTTTTCTAATGACCATTTGTATAAAGCGATACTGCGATAAAAGCCATGTGCAAATTTGCAATAAGGCATAATCAGGAAAAACGCCAACACTGTGCCTAGATGAATTGCCAGTAATAAGGCCATAAAAGAAGTATCGCGCCACAATAACAGTAGTAAACCCGTTAGGCTGGTCAGGAACAATAAGGCGATAAAACCGCGATCCATCGTTTTTTGGTTGCTGTCACCATGCAATGGATGACGCCGTGTATGCAGATAAAATAGACCTGCAGGACCAACAAGCAGACCTATGCCGCCGGCAGTGCCAAGTAGGACTGGTAGACTAAAAAATGGGTAGGGCGCGTGCCAATCCAGTAGATAATAATAAAGGTTTCCTGTACTGGTTGCCGCGAAGCAAAGCATGAATCCATAAAAGGTAAAATGATGGAAGCGCCTGCGCCACAGGGTAAAGCGGTCGTCTTCTTCGTTGCAGCCTTTACCGTGGCCGCCATCCAAGTATTTCAGGCTGAGTACATCGCTGGATGTTTCGCCAGCAGCGCGTACTGTGGGTGCTCCGGGCTGAATCTGTCGCCAGTAGCTGATGGCCCCTTTAGCCAAGGCAAACACAGCAAACCCAAAAGTTAGTCCAAAAATAGTAATCATTAATTCATGAGAAAAAACAGCATAGAAATCACCCTGCAAGGGCTCGTGCAGTAATGAACCTTTTAATGCTACGGCTAAAACCATGAAAAAGCTCATGCCAACCGCTAATAGCAATGACATAACCAAGCCGTTTTTTTCGTACAGCCTGCCAAAACCGCGTGGCCAAGCATGCTCGGAATAGGTTTCTAAGCGGACTTTAGCCATTGTCTGAGGTACGTTGACCTGAAATTCATGCGGAGGCGCATATTGACAAGCGTGTAAACACGCACCGCAGTTATGACACAGGTTAGCTAAATAATGCACATCGGCTTCACTAAAGGCTAGTCGTTGGGTCATAGCGGGGAATACTGCACAAAACCCCTCACAATAGCGGCAGGCATTGCAGATTTGCAGAATACGCTGTGCTTCTTGCACGTTGGCTGTTAACGACTCATGCAGATGGGTGCTGCTACAAGGTATGGCATCCTCATGCGTGGGTTGGCCTGAGGTTCCAGTGTCTTTATTGATGGTTGATTGCGATCCTTTCAAATGCAGTGAATCTTGATCGGATGAGATGTCTTTGAAGCTCATTTAAATAACCTTTTCTAAATGATTGATTTGCCCCGCTAACGCAGCCTCTGCAGCTCTAGTTCCTGCAATGCGTCCAAATACTGTTCCTATGGACATGCCCACGCCGGCGATGTACCCTTTGCCGAGAATATTGCCAGCCATCATTTCGCCGGCGACAAAGAGGTTATTGCTGGGGATACCATCAAAGTGCACGGCAGCATGTTCGTTAACCTTGAGTCCTAAATAAGTAAATGTGATTCCAGGCCGCAAGGGATAGGCTTTGTAGGGTGGGGTGTCAATCGGCTGAGCCCAATGGGTTTTATTGATCTTTAAGCCTTGGGTGTGACAATCATCTAAAATATTGTGATCAAAAGTGCCGGGTTGACAGGCGGCGTTATATTTTTCAATGGTTTGTGTCAGAGTTTGTGGGTCTAGTCCTAAGTGTTCGGCCAGTTCGGCGATGGTCTGAAATGATTGGCTGGGAAATACCGGAGGCATAAATTTATTGAATACTTTTGAATCAATAATGGAATAGGCGATTTGACCCGGCTGATTAGCGACGAGCCTGCCCCAAATGGCATAGCGCTTTGGCCAGAAATCCTCACCCTCATCATGAAAGCGATGGCCTTCTCTGTTCACAACAATACCCAGAGAGACGCAATCGATGCGGGTACAAATGCCGCCATCGTATAGTGGGGCTCGGGCATCGATAGCAACACAGTGAGATTGTGATGGCTCGCCAATCCCATCTGCCCCCATATCCAACATTTCGCGCAGCAAAACGCCTTGATTAAAACGTGTCCCGCGTATTAAAAAATTCTCAGCTGGCCATTCGCCGCGTTCATTTTGTCCCCAAGCTTCGCGTAACCATTCAAGGTTAGACTCAAAACCGCCAGCTGCGAGTACGCAGCTGCGAGCATAAATTTTATGATTACCGCTATAGGCTGCCACGAAACGGGAGCCATCCATCTCGATTTTGTCCACTGGGCTGTTGTAGCGAACCTGCACCCCCATGTTCTCGGCACTACGGAAGTACGCGTTGACTAAAGCTTTCCCGCCGCCCATAAAAAAGGCATTGGTCCGAGACAACTGCAGTGAGCCGGATAAAGAGGCCTGAAAGTTCACCCCATGTTTGCGCATCCATTTACGGCAATGCTCTGTAGAGCGAATCACCATTCGTGCTAACTTTTCATTGGTGTGCCCCCCAGTGACTGCTCGTAGGTCTTGCCAAAACTCTTCTTCTGGGTAGCTATCAACTAGAACATCCTGTGGCTTGTTATGCATGCACCGTAAATTTCGGGTGTGTGCAGAATTACCGCCGCGCCATTCTTTGGGTGCTGACTCTAGTATCAGCACACTAGCCCCTTGCTCTCTTGCGCTGAGAGCTGCACAAAGGGCTGCATTGCCACCGCCGATAACTAATACGTCGTAACTCTCGGAATTGTTTTTTTGAGCCTTTGCGACCATCGATGATTCACCTTGAATTTATGATTCATTTTGCAAAACATTCATTGGTATTCATAAGTATACCAAGTGAATGGCATGACTTGCTGTATAAGGTTTACCCTCGCCTTGTATTTTTTTGTTGATGAATAGTTTTTGGTTGTGTACACTTGAATACAGCAGTTTAGTTTTAGTGTAGTTTAATTTATTAAAAAAATCTAGGGGGCAACTATGAAACAACTGCTCATGGCAGCGTTTATGGCTTTAGGTGTATCAACTGCGGCACATGCATCGATGGAGAACGAAAATTTAGTGCTGTGCGGCGCCAGTCCAGGAGGGATGTGGTCCAACATAGGAGTTGGGGTTGATGCAGCACTAAAAGAAGAGTACTCGGGGGCTTCGGCTACTTATCAAACATCGAGCGGTGGACCCGCAAATGTTGTGCAAGTAAAGCGCGGGGTGTGCGATGTAGGTTTGGCTAATGACGGTGATTTGGCAGCTGCTTTAAAGGGTGCCGAACCCTTTAAAGAAGAGGTCGACGGGTTGCAAGCACTAGGTGTCATGCTTGATTGGCTACCAGTGATGTGGCTGGCACGCAAAGACTTTGCGGAGAAGCATGACATTGAAAATCTCACCGATTTAGTGGAAAAGCAGCCCCCCGTTCGTGTGGTTATGAATCGTCGCGGGTTACTGACATCTGACATCACTACTTCGCTGCTTGGCAGCATGGGAGTAACTGCGGATGAGATAAAATCCTGGGG
>JAJYTK010000177.1 GCA_021793095.1 Pseudomonadota bacterium | reverse complement strand
TTTGCTGCAAAAAATACAGCGAGAATCCAATATGGCTATCCTGTTAATAAGCCATGATCTGGCCGTTGTGGCCGAGCGTAGTGACCATGTCCTCATCATGCATGAAGGACACATTGTCGAACAAGGACCCACCGCGCAAGTATTAGCATCCCCACAAGCCAGCTATACTCGCCAATTAATTCAGGCCACCCTGCCCATTGAGCTCAATTTGCATTATCAGCAATCAGAACCCGAGACGCGCAGGACAGAATCCACCCCGCCTCTTTTGCGCGTGCGCAATCTACATAAAAGCTTTTCCCAAAAAAATAAAATACAACGAGCAGTGGATGGGGTCAGTTTTGATTTATACGCTGGTGAGTCACTGGGCCTCGTCGGCGCCTCGGGCTGTGGCAAATCGACCCTGAGTCGCCTCATCATGAGGCTATACGATCCCGATGCAGGGGAAATCCATTTTCAAGGGCAGCCGCTATCAGCGCTCAAAGGGGCTTCTTTGCAAACACTACGACCACGCATTCAAATGGTTTTTCAAGATCCCTATGGATCACTGAATCCACGCACCTCTGTGGGAAAACTATTTGATCAACTACAACGCCTACATTACCCCACCCGCAGCCGGGCAGAACGGTATCAGCACAGCTGCACCATGCTAGACGCCGTCCGTATGAGTAGTCAGAGTCTAGATCGTTATCCCCATGAGTTTTCTGGAGGCCAAAGGCAACGCATTGCCATTGCACGCGCCCTATTATTACAGCCCGAACTGCTCATCTGCGATGAACCAGTATCTGCCCTAGATGTTTCAATACAGGAACGCATACTGGACCTCTTTGTTGGACTCAAAAAGGAATTCAACCTATCGTATTTATTTATATCGCATGATTTGGCGGTAGTGCGTTATATATCGGATCGCTTGCTGGTCATGCACGAGGGGAAAATTGTCGATACTCATCACTTTGAAAATGCCCAATGGTCAGCACCGCAGCACCCGTACACTCGGCGCCTGATGCAGGCTATCGCGCGTTTCCCCTTTTCATTAGCACCGCACTTAGAAAAGTCTTTTTAAAAAATAAATTGAAAATACAGCGGCTCGGCCGTGCGTCTCTAACCCAGCCACACAAGATTGAACCATGACATTGATACACTCCCTAAGCAATCTAGAAGAACAACTACACTACCATCTGTCCTTGCTGCGCCTACCCGAGCCCAACTGGCCCCCCGCCCGTACCCATCAAGGTCACGCCGTCTATGACGTTGTTATTGTGGGCGCTGGCATGTCTGGTGCCTGCGCGGCTGCTGCACTCAAACTACAGGGCATCCATAACATTGCGCTTTTTGATGCAGCGCCAGCACACCAAGAAGGACCTTGGGCCACCTTTGCGCGAATGGATACCCTGCGCTCACCCAAGGAATTAACCGGGCCCGCCCTGGGCATCCCGATGCTGACTTTTCAAGCATGGTACACCGCCCAACACGGAACACAGGCTTGGCAGGCCTTGGATCGCATTCCGCGTCTAGTGTGGCATGACTACCTACAGTGGTACACAAAAGTACTGCAATTGCCGGTCAATAATCAGCAGCAACTACTCAACATCGATGGCGTGCGTGATGAAAGGCTCGCTACCCCATTAGCACGTCTGCATTTTCAAGATGATCGCACCCAGGAAAAATATACTCGTTATGCGCGGCATGTGGTTTTGGCCCTAGGCATGAGCGGTTTTGGTGGGCCTAATATCCCTGCTTGGGCACAATCCTTGCCCAAGGAATGCTGGTACCACAGCAGTGAAGTTATCGATCCACAACGCTTTGGGGACAAGCGTTTGGCCGTGGTTGGTGGGGGTGACTCTGCTTTGGATGCGGCGGCGACCGCTCTGGAACAGGGGGCCCAGCACGTTGATCTGTGCATCCGCGGTAAAGGCTATAGCCATATTAATTACTCAAAAGCCCTTAGCAGCTCGGGCTACCGAGCGGGCTATACCCATTTAAGCGCGGCCCAAAAATCTGCTTTATTGGGCTTTTTGGCCCAGCAGCCTACCCCACCATCGCGGGGTACCGTCGCCCGCATCATCGCCGCCGAGCGGCAACGTCCAGGCACACTGACCTTGCATTTTGAGCATGAGATTCAGCAAGCCTACGTGCAGCAAGACGAGCTGCTGCTAACTGGGCATGGCCCAGACATCACTGCTGATCTCTTGGTTTTGGCGACTGGCTATCGCACCGATCCTCGGATGCGCCCTGAGCTGCACGCGCTGTTACCGCATATACAATTTTACGAGGCCCATGCCCTCGCACCTGATGTCCCTGGCGAATCCGGCGTGATCCCCATCTTAAACCCAGACTTTTCTTTTCAAACGCGGCCCGATGCCGATTATCCCTTGGCAGCACAAATCCACTGCTTTATGCATGCCGCCATCCTCAGTGTGGGCCGCATCTGCGGCGACATCCCTGGCATTAGCCAAGGGGCCAACCAAATCGCCCAAGGCATTGCTGCCAAGCTATACCAAGCAGAATTTGACCATGCGCTCACCACAGTGAAAAACTACGGCGAGCTAGAGGTCAGCGATGAGGCACTCCAACCGTTGTTGAATCTGGCACGCCCTGCAATAGTTGAGGAAAAACTATCTAAACACTAAAAAGGAATATCGTCGTCACTAGCCTCTGTACCCGTGGGCGCTGTGTCGGGCGTGGCGGTAAATTCATCATCTTGGACACGGCTAAAAGCTTGCTCCATCGCCTCCTCAACGGCATCAATACGCTCTTTGCACACGTTATACGCGCTGACTGACTCGGTGACAATCGTTAGCAGGTCGTCGATGTTTGGCTCTTGCTGTGTGCGCAGCGTATCGGCATGCTTTTGCAAGGTGGCATAGGCCTGCTTAAATGTGGGTTGCGTCATTATTGGACTCCTATCATCTGCTGTTTGGAATATTTTTAAACAATACCTTAGCTATCCTGCGTATTTTGATCGTCTGAGGTGGTTTGCTTGATTTGGGTAACCTGGGCGTCCAGTAGCCCTTTTTTAAACTCAACTCTGATTGATTGGCCCAGCTGCGCGGTCGCAGGGTCCGTCATGATTTGACCCTGCTCATCGCGTATCAGGGCAAAGCCACGTTCAAGCGTTTTGGTGGGCCCCTGTCCAGCGATTTCACGAAACAATGCTTCGGCGTTATGGCGGGCAGTGCTCAGATAGCGTTGGCTTTCATGATGCACGTACTGTAGGCAAGCCGTTATCTCGGATTGTGTGAGTCTAACCGCGCGCTGCGCCTCGCGCTGGATATGCTGCAAATGCTCTTCGATGTGCTCACGGCTACGACGCACGATAAAGCCACTACTCAACATGGTGTTCTCTAATAAGCTATGACTACTGTGGCGCGCTCTTTCGAGCTGAGCATAAGCACTGCTGTGCACCTGAGTTAATAAGGCGGGGATGTGTCCGCGCATCGTTCTGAGCTGCTCGTGCGCCTCTTGGCGTGTGCTA
>JAJYTK010000002.1 GCA_021793095.1 Pseudomonadota bacterium | reverse complement strand
GATCTAAATCAATATCGAAGATGATCCGCTGGTGAATGATGATTTCGCTTTTGCGACGCGCGAGGGTCTGGTTCCGCCCATGGTCGAGCGCAAGGATGAGGAAAGCATCAAAGCAGAAGGTTTAGACGGGCCCTTTGCAGAAATTGTCTTTGATGTGCATCTCACCGCATTGGTAGATGGTGAAGACAATCAAGTCGTAGAGCGTGAGCGTAAAGTCGGAGCCTAAAGCTCTGGTCTGAGTTCTATTTCCACCCATTAGGATGCGTTTGCCAGTGTTTTTTAACACTGGCGGGCGCGAGCTTATGCAAAAGAGGACGAGCTATGCATATCAGTAGAGTAGAAAATGTTTTAAATGATGCGATGCAGATTGATGAATCTGCCGGCATCTACCGTTGCCGTCGCGATATTTTCACTGACCCTGACCTGTTCGAATTAGAGATGAAGTATCTGTTCGAGGGCGGGTGGGTGTATTTGGCCCATGAGAGCCAGATTGCTGATGTCAACGATTATTTCACCACCCATATTGGCCGTCAGCCCATCGTGATTACTCGCGACAAAAATAATGAGCTGCACGCCTTTATTAATGCCTGTGCACACCGTGGCGCGACTTTGTGCCGCCGCCGCAAAGGTAATCGGGGTACCTTTACCTGTCCTTTCCATGGCTGGACATTCAGTAATGACGGCCGTTTGCTCAAGGTCAAAGACGAGCGCACAACAGAGTATCCCGTACAGTTCAACACCAATGGTTCGCATGACCTCACGCGCGTGCCTTTGTTCAAGAACTACAAGGGTTTTCTCTTTGGTAGCTTGAACCCAGATGCCCCTGATTTTGAAGAGTATTTGGGGGAGGCCAAGGTAGTGTTGGATCAAATTGCGGATCAGTCTCCCGAGGGGATCGAAATCCTACCCGGTACCTCTTCCTATATCTACGAGGGGAACTGGAAGATGCAAATGGAAAACGGTGCAGATGGTTACCACGTGAGCAGTGTGCACTGGAACTATTTGGCCACCATGCAACGCAGAAAAGAAGGGGGTACCCAGGCAGTTGATGCGCGTGGTTGGAGCCGCAGCCAGGGGGGTGTGTATGGATTTAACTACGGTCATATTTTGTTGTGGACCAAAACCCTGAACCCTGAGGTGCGTCCGGTTTATCGCGATAAAGAGCAACTCGAAGAGCGTTTGGGTAAAGAGCGGGCAGAAAATATTGTCAGCCAAACACGTAACCTGTGCTTGTATCCCAACGTTTATGTGATGGATCAGTTCTCCACCCAGATTCGTGTGACGCGCCCCATCAGTGTGGATCGTACCGAAGTCACTATTTATTGCTTTGGGCCCAAGGGGGAGAGCGAGGAGAATCGCGAAATCCGCCTGCGTCAGTATGAGGATTTCTTTAACGTTTCTGGTATGGGTACCGCTGACGATTTAGAAGAATTCCGTGCTTGCCAAGAAGGTTACGGCGGCAGTGCTGCACAGTGGAACGACCTCAGTCGCGGTGCACCGTTGTGGATTAAAGGTCCCGATGAGAATGCTAAGGCGATGGGGATGAATCCATTGCTCAGTGGTGAGCGCAGTGAAGACGAAGGTCTGTACATTTGCCAGCACCAGTATTGGCTGGATGTGATGCAAGCAGCCGTCGAACAAGAAAAGAAGCTACTGGAAGCAGAACAGCAAGAAGTAGGAGCCTAAGGCATGGATTATCAGGATATTTGTAATTTTCTTTACCGTGAAGCGCGTTACCTGGATGACAGGCAATGGGACGATTGGCTGGAGTGCTATGACGAAGAGGTCGAGTACTGGATGCCCTCATGGCGTGATGATGATCAGCCTACCGAGAGCCCCAAGACTGAGGTCTCTTTGATCTATTACCCCAATAAAAACGGTTTGGTTGATCGCGTGTTTCGTATCCAGACCGAGCGTTCGAGCGCGTCAACGCCCGAGCCACGTACCAGCCACAACCTGAGCAATATCGAGGTGCTCAGCCAAAACGGTGATGAGGCAGAGGTCCGCTATAACTTTTTGACCATGAATCATCGCTATCGTCAGACGGACAGCTATTTTGGGACGATCTATGTGACCTTGTCTAAGGCCAGCGGTGAGATCAAAATCACCAAGAAAAAAATCGTGCTCAAAAATGATTATATCCGTCAGGTGATTGACGTTTATCACATCTAGAGCAGTAGGGAGTGCAGATGAGCAGCTACACAATCGCTTTGAATTTTGAGGACGGGGTAACGCGCTTTATTGAGTGTGCGCCGTTTGAGACCGTGCTGGATGCAGCCTACAAGGCCCAAATCAATCTCCCCATGGATTGTTCTGATGGTGTGTGCGGGACTTGTAAGTGTCGCGCTGAAAGCGGTGAATACGAGCTGGAAGATGACTACATCGAGGACGCACTCACAGAGGCAGAAGCTGAGAGTGGGTTAGTGCTGACCTGCCAGATGATGCCGCAGTCTGACTGTGTCATCAGTGTGCCGGTGGCTTCGACCATGTGCAAAATCGCGTCTGAAGACTTTGCTGGTAAGGTCCTAGACATCAAGTGTCACAATGACGCCGTGTATGAGCTGACGCTCGATGTGAACGGGACACCACCCGCATTTTTGCCAGGTCAATACGTCAATATCAGCCTGCCTGAGAGTGATCAACATCGTTCGTATTCGTTTAGCTCCGCACCTGGGAAAAGTGAGATTAATTTTCTCATCAAACAAATCCCTAGTGGCTTAATGAGTTCGTGGCTGTCTCGGATGCAAGCAGGTGAGGAGGTCAGTTTTACGGGTCCTCTGGGCAGTTTTTACCTGCGCGAGCCTGTGCGCCCCTTGTTGTTTTTAGCAGGGGGGACGGGCTTGGCTCCCTTTTTATCCATGCTCGAGGTGTTGGCGCAAGAGCCGCGCGATATCCCTATTCAATTGATCTACGGGGTGACTCGTGATCAGGACCTGGTCGGGTTAGAGCAGTTGGATCAGTATGTAGAAAAAATACCCAACTTTAGCTATATCGCTAGCGTGTTGGATGCTGATTCCAACCATCCCCACAAGGGTTACGTCATGGATCATATGACGGATGAAATGTTCCATGGCGGCAATGTGGATGTCTATCTGTGCGGCCCGGTGCCTATGGTTGAGGCTGTGGACGGGTTCATGAAAGAGCGCAGTCTAGAAGCAGCGAGTTTCTACTACGAGCGGTTCATCCCGAGTCAGTAAAGGTGTCACATGCTAGATAGAAACAAGCGTTTTGTGGACAAGGTCGCGCTCATCACGGGCGCGGCCCAAGGTATTGGGCGTGAGGTGGCCATCAACATGCATGCCGAAGGGGCCTATGTGGTGGCGGTTGATCGTTCTGAATTGGTCCACGAGCTCAAAGAGCAATGTCAAGAAGAGCGCATTCACACGCTCACTGCTGACTTAGAGCAGTTTGAGGGGGCTCAGTATGCGGCCAGTACCGCGCATGAGGTGTTTGGGCGCATTGATGTGCTGATTAATAACGTGGGCGGCACTATCTGGACACGTCCTTTTGAGCACTACGAAGCTGCGCAGATAGAAAAAGAAGTCCAGCGCTCTTTGTTCCCTACTTTATGGTGCTGTCGCGCCGTTTTGCCCTATATGCTCGAGCAGCAAAGTGGGGCGATCGTCAATGTTTCCTCTATTGCCACACGCAGTGTGAATCGGGTGCCTTATGGGGCGGCCAAAGGCGGTGTGAATGCATTGACTGCTTGCTTGGCTTTTGAAACTGCGGAGCGCGGGATTCGAGTGAATGCCGTGGCCCCCGGGGGGACAGAAGCGCCGGCACGCAGGATACCGCGTAATGAAGGTGAAATCGATGAGCAAGAAAAGCAATGGTATCAGCAGATAGTTGATCAAACCATCGATAGCACACTCATGAAGCGCTATGGCACTTTGCAGGAACAAGCCGGTGCGATTTTGTTTTTGGCCTCTGATGAGGCTGCCTACATCACTGGCTCGGTATTGCCAGTAGGAGGTGGGGATCAGGGCTAATGCCCCATTGCCCCCATCATTATCTTTCCCGAGGTTTGGAGGAGACATATTGTGAAAAGACTGAATATTAACGATGTTATTGATTCGTCGACTATCAATAAATTCCATTGGTCCATTATTTGGCTTTGTGCATTGCTGTTGATTTTCGATGGCTATGACTTGTTTATTTATGGTGTGGTGCTGCCCGTGTTGATGGACGAGTGGGGGCTCTCACCGGTGCAAGCAGGAGCGTTGGGTAGTTACGCTCTGTTTGGCATGATGTTTGGGGCTCTGATATTTGGCCCAGTCGCTGACCGCATCGGTCGCAAGAGCGGGGTGGTCATTTGTTTTGTGATTTTTAGTATTGCCACATTTTTAAATGGCTTTGCGAGCTCAGTCACTGAGTTTGGGGTGTATCGGTTTTTGGCCGGATTGGGCTGTGGTGGATTGATGCCCAATGCCGTGGCCTTGATGAATGAATACGCGCCGCGCCGTTCACGTGGAACTTTGGTGGCACTCATGTTTAGTGGCTATTCCTTGGGCGGGCTGGTGTCGGCAGGCTTAGGGATCTATATGTTGCCGCGTTTTGGTTGGCAGTCCATGTTCTTTGCTGCCGCCGTGCCCTTGCTGCTGTTGCCCTTGTTGTTGTGGAAGCTGCCTGAATCCGTAGGCTTTTTGCTGAAGCAGGGCCATGAAGAACGTGCACGTGAAATGTTGACAAAAGCCAATCCCGCAGAAAATCTGCAGGGGGTAACGCTGTATCAAGAAGAGGCCAAGGTCAGTGCGGTTCCCGTATTGGATTTATTTAGAGACGGGCGTTTGGTGGGCACGTTGATGATTTGGCTGGCGTTTTTCTGCTGCTTGTTAATGGTGTATGCATTGGGCTCTTGGTTGCCCAAACTCATGGCAAATGCCGGCTATAGCCTTGGATCCAGTTTGTCTTTCTTGTTGGCACTGAATTTTGGCGGTATTTTTGGCGCCATTATTGGGGGCTGGTTGGGCGATCGTTGGGGCTTGCCTCGCGTGATGGTCTGGTTCTTTACCCTCTCGGCGGTATCTATCGGGTTGCTCGGGTTTAAGAGCCCCATGGTCATTCTGTATGGGTTGATCATTGTGGCAGGAGCCACCACCATCGGAACACAGATTTTATTGTATGCCAATGCGGCTCAGTACTATCCATTGGCCATGCGTTCATCGGGCTTGGGCTGGGCATCAGGGATTGGTCGTTTTGGTGCCATCGCCGGACCGTTTTTGGGCGGCACCTTGATGGCTATGGCCTTGCCATTAAAGATGAACTTTTATGCCTTTGCCATTCCCGGGATCATCTCTGCGGGGGCCATTGGCATCCTTATCTTGACGCTGCGGCACCAAGCGGCCGTTAAGCGTTCCGTTGTTGCAATTTCATCATAGGATTCTAAAGCGTGATTGATAAAACAGTGCAGACTGTACAAGAAGCTTTGGCAGGAATCCAGGACGGAGCCACCATATTGATTGGTGGCTTCGGCACAGCTGGGATTCCTGAGGAGCTCATTGACGGCCTTATCGAACAGGGGGCCAAAGATCTGACCATCGTCAATAACAATGCTGGTAATGCTGATCATGGTTTGGCAGCGTTATTAAAGACGGGTCGGGTACGTAAAATTATTTGTAGTTTTCCGCGTCAGGCGGATTCTTATGTTTTTGACGAGCTCTATCGTAGCGGTCAGATAGAGCTCGAGCTCGTGCCCCAAGGTAATCTGGCTGAACGGTTGCGTGCGGCAGGTGCGGGGATCGGTGGTTTTTTCACTCCTACAGGGTATGGCACCGAGCTCGCTGAAGGCAAAGAAACTCGGCTGATCAATGGCCGCTGGCATGTATATGAAACGCCTATTTATGGGGATGTGGCCCTGATTAAGGCCGAGGCCGGTGATCGTTGGGGCAATTTGACCTACCGAATGGCGGCACGTAATTTTGGCCCGGTAATGGCAATGGCTGCGCAACGGACTGTGGCGACGGTTTATGAGTTTAAAGCGCTTGGCGAAATGGCCCCTGAATGCGTGGTGACTCCAGGCATTTTTGTGGATCGTGTCGTTAAGGTGCCGCGACGCAAAACCGTTGCGGGTGGTTTTTAATCCATGTATCTATCCCTACCACAGTCATCGATTAGCGGAGCAAATTATGAGTGATACCTATCAACGGCGCAGTAGAGAGCAAATTGCTCAGCGGGTTGCCCAGGACATGCCCAATGGCGCCTATGTCAATTTGGGCATTGGGATGCCGACTTTAGTTTCCAACTATTTACCCGAGGGAGTGGAAATAGTCCTGCATAGTGAAAACGGTATTTTGGGCATGGGTCCAGCCCCCGAGTCGGGCAAAGAGGATTATGACCTCATTAATGCGGGTAAACAGCCTGTGACTTTATTGCCTGGGGGCAGTTTTTTTCACCATGCTGATAGCTTTGCCATGATGCGCGGCGGCCATCTGGATGTATGTGTGCTAGGCGCATTTCAGGTATCAGCAAAAGGTGATTTAGCGAATTGGAGTACGGGTGAAAAGGGGGCCATCCCTGCAGTGGGCGGGGCGATGGATTTAGCCCTAGGCGCCAAAGAGACTTGGGTGATGACGACATTGTTGACCCGTGACGGCCAATGCAAAATTGTGCCCGAGTGCACCTATCCCATTACGGCACTGGAATGTGTCAAACGTATTTATACCGACTTGGCGACCTTTGTGTGTGATGATTCGGGTTTACGCGTCGTGGATCGTGTTGATGGGTTGAGCCATCAGGAATTAGAGCAATTAGTGGGCATGGCATTGGCCACATAAAGTGAGTAGAAGTATATGAGCATCAAAATACAGCAGTTAGAAACTTCGCGGGGTTCATTCAGGGTCGGCCAAGCAGGTGACCCTGCTGCACCTGCATTAATTCTGAGCAATTCGCTCGGCACCGTGCTCGAAATGTGGTCTCCCCAAGTGGCAGATTTTGCGGCGCATTATCGTGTGATTTGTTATGACACACGGGGCCACGGGGGCAGTCCAATGACAGAAGGCCCTTATGATTTTGCAGGGCTCGGTAATGATGTGCTGGCCATTATGGATGCTTTGGACATTCGTCAGGCTGCGTTTTGCGGTGTCTCCATGGGCGGTCATACCGCCTTGTGGCTGGGGCGTTATGCGGCTGCACGTATCACGGCGATTGCCGTGTGCAATAGTGCCGCCAAGATTGGCACCGCAGCAGCCTGGTCTGAACGTGCTGAAGCCCTGCGTGCAGGCGGCTCAGCCGCCATGAGGCAATTGGCGGAAACGGCTCCTGAGCGTTGGTTTACTGAGGACTTTATTGCGCGTCAACCTGAGGTCGTGACCGAGATGCAGGAAATCTTGGCTGGGTTGGATGCGACGGGGTATGCCGCTTGTTGTGATGCCTTAGGTCAGTCAGATTTGCGCGATGAAATTGCCGCCATTACCGTACCGACGCTGGTTTTGACTGGTGATGCCGATCCCGTCACGACGGTGGATGAGGCTAAAGAGATGCAGGCCAAAATCTCTGGCAGTGAGCTGGCAATATTGCCCGCCTCTCATATTTCCAATATAGAGGCTGCGCAGGAATTTACACAAACTGTGCTGGAATTTTTAGGCCAGCAATAATCCTTAATTCCTTACTTTTAATTAATCAAGAGGTTTAATCATGCTTTATTTGGTTCATATGGTGGTTAATATTCCCCACGACTTACCCCAAGAGCAAGCTGCAAAATTGATTGAAGAAGAAAAGCAATACTCTCAAGAGCTACAGCGTTCGGGCAAATGGGCACATATTTGGCGCGTGGTTGGCGAATATGCGAACTACAGTGTTTTTGATGTTAAAGACAATGAAGAGCTCCATGAATTGCTCAGACAGTTGCCTTTGTTCCCTTATATGGATATCACCGTCACTCCTTTGGCAACACACCCATCCGCGGTGTAATAAGCCGTCGTTCGATTGAATAAAAAAATTGCTGGATGAATAGGAGGGGCCGCTATGAGAGGACTATTTAAAGATTGGTCAATGACAGCCTGGATGACGGGTTTTATTGCCGTTTTAGTTTCTTATAGCGGGCCCTTAGTTATTTTTATCCAAGCCGCTCAAGCCGGTGGGATGTCAGCCGATATGCTGAGCTCTTGGATTTGGGCTATTTCTGTTGGCAGTGGGCTGAGCGGCATTATTTTGAGTGTATGGCTGCGCGAACCTATTATTACTGCCTGGTCTGCCCCAGGGACCGCCTTGTTAATCAACCTTTTTCCTGAGATCTCAATGGCCGAGGTGGTCGGGGCTTATTTATTAGCCGCATTGGCCACCATTGCGATTGGGCTGAGCGGCTATTTTGAGCGTATTGTGCGTTTGATCCCCAGTGGGATTGCTGGCGCCATGATGGCCGGGATTTTATTTCAGTTTGGTATTCAGGCATTTCATGTCAGCTCGGAGCTACCAGGGCTGGTGTTCGCGATGCTGGCAGTGTATTTGGTGTGCCGCCGGATAGCGCCCACATTTACCATTATTGTGGTTGCGGTGGTGGGGTTTGTGTTGGCGCACCTCATGGGCTTAACCCAGTTTAGTGCGCTCGAGCTGTCTTTTGCCCGTCCGATTTTTATTGTGCCTGAATTTAGCTTTGGGGCCTTTGTTAGTTTCACTCTCCCTTTATTAATTGTCAGTCTATCGGGCCAGTATTTGCCCGGCATGGTGGTGATGCGTTTGGCAGGGTACCGCGAGCATTCGCGTCCTATCGTATCAGTGACCGGCATCGCGTCTGCTTTGGTGGCTTTTTTTGGGGGTATTTCTATTGTTTTGGCTGCCATCACTGCGGCCTTGTGTACAGGTGAAGAGTCGCATAAAGACAAAGACAAGCGTTATGTGGCTGGCATTGCCAACGGGGTCTTTTACTTGATCGGGGGGACGCTGGCAGGCTCTATTGTGTTGTTGTTTACGGCCTTACCCGCAGCGCTGATTGCCACTTTGGCGGGGCTCGCTTTGTTGGGGGCCATCCTTACCAATATCCGTCTTTTTGTTGAGGATACTGATTATTTAGAGCCATCGCTAATCACTTTTTTGGCCACCGCATCGGGCATGAGTATTGGTGGTTTTGGCGCGGCCTTTTGGGGCATCGCACTGGGCTTGATTGCCCATGCCATTTTGAGCGGCTCGTTGGGACGTTGGTGCAAGCACTATGGCCGCGTACTGGTTAAAAGATAAATGGAGTCAGTTCATGCTAAATGTGGACAATTTACTGGCGGTCATGCCAGAGCATCAAGAGAAAATACAGCGCATGCAGTTGCTCATGGATCAGGAGCGGCTGCCAACCATTACCGTTGTTGGGAAATACAATCACGGCAAGAGCAGCCTTTTAAATGCATTGGTAGGCGAGTCACATTTCGCCGTGGCAGACAAACGCCAAACCCGTTCATTGGAGCGCGCCGTGGCGGATGGGGTGTGTTGGTTAGATGCGCCGGGATTAGATGCAGACATCCAATCCGAGGATGATGCCCATGCGCATCAAGCGGCTTGGTTAGAAGGGGATGTACGCTTGTTTGTGCATGCTGCTCGCGAGGGTGAGCTTGATGCTGCCGAACAAAATTTGTTGTTGCGTCTGCTACAGGACGAAAAAGACAGTCAGCGGGCTGTTATTTTTGTGCTCAGCCAATCCGATCAGGTGGCCAGTGATGAGACGTTGACAGGGATAATCAATAATATCCAGGCACAAGCCCCAGAGGTACAGCCTATTGAAGTTTCGGCGATGCGTTATCAACGTGGGGTAGAGCGTGAGCAGCCCTTGTTTATTGAAAAAAGTGGGGTGCCCGAGCTTCAAGAGCGTTTATCTAAGGCCATCGCGCAGGTACCCGCTAAGCGGCAGGCTGAAAAAGAATATTTATTCAACTTTCTGACTGCTGAGCTCGATGAATTGATCAGTGCCCAAGAAAACACTGTGCAGACATTAAAAGATCGTGTTGCGCATGCAGAGCACGCCTTTGCCGAAGAGTTGCAGCAAGTATTGGCACAGGCTGCGGTTGATTTGCATGACATCATGCAAGAGCCAGAGGTAGATGAGGCACTGGATCCCGGCTCTATTGATGATGTGTATAAGGTCACTGCAGGGAAAATAGAGCGCTCTAAAATCCAAAACGCCTATTCGCGTGTCTGCATCCACATTCGTGGGGTATTGACCCGTCATGGGGTGGTGGCATTGCCCAAGCAGCAACAAACGGGCGCCAAGGGGCTGGATACTGTGATGGTGGTAGTGATGGGGGTATCTGTAAAATATCGAGCCGATCTTAGGCGCATGTTTGGAGAAGCGGCGGGCAGAGAGCGCTTGTATCACGATTTCAAAAAATACTTTGATCAGTCCCAAGACCATTTAGATCGTTTGCAAGCCATTGAGCAGGCGCAGCAGGTATTAGAGACGAGGTTGATGGCACGCGAGGAGTTGCAGCAATGGCACAAACTAGCAGCCTAAGCATCAATGCTGAGACAGCGTTTTTAGAGCATCTGGATGCGTTAGAAATCACACCTTTTGAGTTACGTCCTGCGCTAGAGACGTTGTTTGATTGGCGCCGTGCGTTGATTGCCGAACTGACATCGCAGCCCTTGAATTGCGAGGTATTGGCCGCATCACATGTGTTGGCCAAGCGCTTAGCACAGATTAATGAACACGTTGCTGGCTTTGATATCCGTTGGGAAAAGCAGTGGCAAGCGCGACAGCCGGCCCAAGAGCTGGCGCATTATTTTGCTGACAAGCTGATGTTTTTGGTCTTTGGCAAATTTAATGCTGGCAAGAGCTCATTTTGTAATTTCATCGCTGAACGGTTCTCTGCACAAGGCCATGACGTAGAGTATTTCACTGTAGAGGCAGGTGAGATTAAAACCATTGAGGGGCCTTTCAAAGAAGGTGATACTGAAACCACCGCCGAGATTCAAGGGCTGGTGTTGGCCAATCGCATGGTGTTATTAGATACCCCTGGGCTGCATTCACTCACCGCAAAAAATGCCGCCTTAACTCGTCAGTTTTTAGAAAGTGCAGATGGGATGTTGTGGTTGAGCAGCTCTACATCGCCAGGGCAGGTCCAAGAGCTTGACACCTTGGCGTTGGAATTGCGTCGACGCAAGCCGTTATTGCCTGTCATCACACGCAGTGATTTTATTGATGAAGATATTGTTGGCGATGAAATTGTCAAAGTAGTATGCAACAAAACAGCTGACAACCGACATTTACAAGAACAGGATTTGCGTGCGCGCGCCATAGAGAAACTCACCGAGTTAGCAGTGGATGCTGATGTGTTGGCGCCGGCGGTGTCTGTTTCAGTTTATGCGGTTAATGCCTATCAACATTCTGAGCGGGCGACGCTCGACGGGGCGATGAGTGCCGCTGGTTTTTACCGATTTTATGAGGCCCTGGGCGAGCTTTTACCAGGGATGGTGCGCTATAAGCAGAGAAAGCCTGCCGAAGTATTGCTGCACCATCTAGAGGAAGATGTGCTCGAGGATATGACGCAGCTGCAAAATGAATTGCAAACGGTGATGAATGAGGTCAGTAGCGCAGTCAAAACAGTGCAACACAGCAGTGCGCGTTGGGCACAATATGTGTGGCAGCAGGGCGTCGCGGCCGTGCCTGGTCTGCTCGATGAGCAGATAGAGCAAAGTGGCTCGGTGTCAGCGCTCGCTCAGGCATTGCGTGTACATGTGCATGACGTATTGGAATCATCAGCACCCCGCTATTTATCTGGCTATGTTTTAGAAAACGTACAAGATTGCTGCGATCTAGGGCCCATCGAACAGGCGTTGGCAGGCTTTGAACAGGTGTCGCTCGATGAGTATGAATCGCTGTATGAATGCTTGGATGAGGGGATCCTCGCTGCTACCACTGTAAGCAGCGAAAAAATAGCCGAGGTGTTGGGAGCGTCTTTAGAACAACTATACGAAAGACTCGAGTCCATACAGCAGAGTGTGCAGAAAAATAGGTTGGCACTGAATGATTTGCGGCATGAGTTGTTGCCCACTCATCATACCTAGGTATAATAAGGTCTCATTTCAGACAGCGGCTCTCCTGCATGACGTGCTTTGAGATTGCAAATCTTATGTTGGCAGTCTTTGGCTAAAGAGAGACACATGACCAAAGAAAATACTCAACATATACTAGAAGCAGTGTTACTATGTGCACATGAGCCGCTCGCGGTGGACCAGTTACAAAAAATACTCGAGCCATTAGCGCTCAGTACACAGCAGCTCAACGATCATTTATATCAACTGCAGCAATACTGGTCTACACGAGGCTTATGTTTAGAGCGCGTTGCTTCGGGCTGGGCTTTTCGTTCACAGTCAGCTGTGCAGCCTTATATATCCCGGTTGTTTGCTGAGCGTCCAGTGCGCTATTCACGCGCTGCCCTAGAGGTTTTAGCCATTATTGCATGGCGCCAGCCGGTGACTCGCGGTGACATTGAGGAAATCCGCGGTGTTTCAGTTTCATCTCAGATTTTGCGTAATCTCGAGGATCGAGGTTGGATAGAGATTTTGGGCTATCGTGATGCCCCGGGTCGGCCCGCTTTGTTTGGCACGACCAAGCAGTTCCTAGATGATTTAGGGCTCAGTTCCCTTCAGGATCTGCCCCCTTTAGAATCCATAGGCCCAGTCCAAGAGCCGGCCCAATAATTTGCGCCTTTCCGCATTAATATTCACGCGTTTTGGTATGCCTGCCATGCCACAGACGTCGTGCATACTCAGCATAGTGCTTATACGTTTTGTGTATTTATTATTTCAACCTAATCAACAATAAGAAAGGCAGTCTTGTTTGACGCTGCCACTCGTTTTTTGCCGCATAAACAATGCACAATAAAAGGATAGGAGTTTTTAAAATTGACACAGCGAAAAGATAAAGGGCGGAGCTCAGAGGTCGCCGCCCAAGGCGATGGAGCACCTGCACAAAGCAGGCCACGCGGGCGCAAGCTGCGTACCCCGTTTCGTCGTCGTCGCGGCGATGCTGTTCAGGCGCGACGCCCGCGCAAGCAGTCGTCACAGTCACAGCAGGCACCACACACACAGCATACACAGACCCCAGAACAACAGTCAGCTGGGCCCGCAGCCAAGCAGGCTCAATCCACACGTAGGGGCCGAAAGGGGGCACAACAAGCGGGCGCAGCCAGAGGCCCCCAAGGACGTCGACACGGCCGCGATGGTCACGGGGTGCGCACGCCTAGACGTCGCGCGGCCCATATGTCTCGCCGCGGTCCAGGGCGCCCACTGAACGATCAAGAGCTCGAGCAGGCGCTGTCCTTTTTAGACCGTGCGGATCACAATATGCAGCGGCGTTTGAATCGCTACCTGACCAGTGAAACCATACGCCCCAAACTACACAAGGTGCTCGCACATGCAGGCATTGGCTCTCGTCGAGAAATGGAAGAGCTCATTGTCGCTGGGCGGGTGTCCGTCAATGGTGAGCCAGCCCATATTGGCCAACGTGTCAGTCAGGATGACCAGGTGCGGGTCAATGGACAGTTGATTCGTCGCCCCAACCCCCAGAGGCCGCCACGGGTGATTCTGTATAACAAACCAGCGGGCGAAATTGTTTCGCATGATGACCCCAAAGGGCGTGATACGGTATTCGAGCGTTTGCCTTCTATTCGCAATGGCAAATGGCTGTCCGTAGGGCGCTTGGATTTGAATACCGAGGGGCTATTGATCTTTACTAACTCGGGAGACTTGGCCAATCGTTTTATGCACCCACGCTATGGTGCAGAACGTGAATACGCAGTGCGTATTTTTGGTTCATTGACTGCCGAACAAAGTAAACAGTTACTGTCAGGGATCGAGTTGGATGACGGCCCGGCCAAATTTAGCTCTTTAGAGTATTTGGGCGGTGAGGGCAGTAATCGTTGGTATCGTGTCACACTTTACGAGGGGCGCAACCGCGAGGTGCGTCGTTTGTTTGAGGCGATGGATTTGGTGGTGAGCCGTCTCGTCAGGACACGTTTTGGTGAGGTGGTATTACCGCGTGGTTTACGCCGAGGCCGCTGGGAGGAATTAAACCCCGAGATGGTGACCGCACTGATGATGCGCATGGGGCTGATTCGCTCAGACGATGAGGGTGATCGCCGTGGCGGCGGTCGCCGCCGTCATCAGCAGCCCATGAGTCATGAAAACGCGTTGCCTCCAGGGTTGATCGACCCAGATGCGGGTAGGCAGCCACGTATGGCCCGTGATGCCAAGGCTGGGGCGCCCTTTTTGGTGGGGGATGCTTCTGGTACCGGCCTGTTGGTCAGTGGCGGTTTGCCCAATGGTCACCCCCAAGACGAACGCGGTGGCCTGAGTGGTCGTGGTCGCAAACGCGCATCTAAACGGGGTTCAGAGCGTGGTTCTGAGCGTGCATCTACCGGGCGCCGAGGGGCCGCACGTAAAGGCCGCGGTCGTCGTGGCCAGCGCGATGATTGGCAACCTCGTCGAGCCGATGCGCACGAGTCCCAATTAACACGGCGCGCCTTTGAGCGCCGCTCACGCTAACCTAGCATTTGAATTTGCCTTTTAGCTGTTTTTCACTGTTAATTTAGTGGGATTCTGTTAAAATACAGGGCTTAGCAAGTTTTGCAGATGTTTTTTGCTATAATTTGCATATGTTCAAATGCTTGGGGCCACTGCTTATTTTGTGGCATCCAGACACACGGTGGTAGTGGGCTGGCAAACAGCCCATTTTTTTTGATTTTATGACGGATATTTATTCTTTAGCACAGGAAACCCTACAAGGTTCTGAGTTTGAGCTCGTGGATGTTGAGCGCGGTCAGGGCGGGTTGTTGCGTGTGGTCATTGACCACCCGAGCGGGGTAAATGTAGATCACTGCGAGCTCGTGTCGCGACAATTGTCACGGGTTTTCGAGGTTGAGGATGTTGATTATCACCGCCTCGAGGTCGCTTCGCCCGGTGTCAATCGTCCGTTAAAACGCTTGGCTGACTATGTGCGTTTCGCGGGCGAGCGTGTCGAGTTGAGATTGTACGAGGCCCTCGAAAACCAAAAGGTTTTTCGTGGGGTGTTGCATGCGCCCAGTGATGTGGCAGCGGATGAGGTCGATCACGATACCGAGTTTGTGCTAGAGGTAGAGGCAGCATCGGGTGGTGTTCGGGATCTAACCTTTTGTTTTGATGACGTTGAAAAAGCACGTCTGGATCCCATTCTTGATTTCAAGGGTAGAAAGCGATGAGTCGCGAAATTCTTTTGCTGGTTGATGCACTGGCACGTGAAAAAGGCGTTGAGCCAGGAATCGTATTCGAGGCACTCGAGGGCGCGTTGGCGTCAGCGATGCGACGTGTATTTACCGAGGATGTCGATATCCGCGTCGAGATTGATCGCGAGAGCGGTGATTATGTCGGCTATCGACGTTGGTTGGTGGTGCCCGATGAGGCAGGCCTCCAAGAGCCCGACCGCCAAGAGCTTTTATCTGATGCGCAGGCCTACGCACAAGATGTGCAGGTCGGTGATTACATCGAAGAAGAGCTCGAGCACTTTGAGTTTGGGCGTATTGGTGCTCAGGCTGCCAAGCAAGCTATCTTGCAGCGCATTCGTGATGCTGAGCGCGAGCAAATGCTGAGCGAGTTCCTCGAGCGCGATGAGAAAATCGTCATGGGCTCGGTCAAGCGCCTTGATCGCGGGGATGCCATCATTGAGGCGGGCAAGATCGAGGCACGGTTGCCGCGCAGCGAAATGATTCCTCGCGAAATTATTCGCGTGGGTGATCGGGTGCGTGCTTGGGTCAAGCGCATTGATAAAAATGCCCGCGGACAGCAGGTGTTTTTGTCGCGTATTGCTCCCGAATTCGTCAGTGCGCTATTTGAAAATGAGGTGCCTGAAATCGAACAGGGGCTGCTTGAGATCAAGGCAGCGGCTCGCGATGCGGGTGTTCGGGCTAAAATAGCTGTTGTCGCTTATGATTCACGCATTGATCCCATCGGTACTTGTGTGGGGATGCGCGGCTCTCGCGTCACTGCGGTGCGCAACGAGCTGGGCGGCGAGCAGATTGATATTGTGCTTTGGTCCGAGGACCCAGCTGAGTTTGTCATCGGCGCTTTGGCCCCCGCCAATGTATTGTCTATCATCATCGATGAGGACAAAGAAGCGATGGATGTGGTGGTTGACGAGGAAAATCTACCCAAGGCCATTGGCGCCCGCGGTCAAAATGTACGCTTGGCTTCCGAGCTGACTGGGTGGCAGATTAACATCATGACCCCCGAAGAAAGTGAGGATCGCGCCGAGCAAGAGCGCAAGGAATTGCTCAGCACCTTTATGGAGCGCCTCGATGTCGACGAGGGGATTGCCAATATCCTCATCCTCGAGGGTTTTTCTGGTCTCGAAGAGGTGGCCTATGTGCCCGTCCAAGAGTTGCTGGATATCGAGGCATTTAATGAAGATATTGTCGAAGAGCTCCGTACCCGTGCGCGCAATGCCTTGTTAACAGAGGCCATCCAGATCGAAGAGCTCGTCCAAAAGGTATCCCCTGAGCTCAAGGCACTAGAGGGGTTGGACACAGAAATGCTCGCCAAATTAGCTGAAAATGAGGTGTTGACGCTTGATGATTTGGCCGAGCTTTCCACAGACGAGCTTTGTGAAATAACCAAGCTCGAGCCTGAACAGGCCAGTGAGCTCATTATGGCTGCACGCGCGCATTGGTTTGAGGATGAGTCTTAATCGTTGCGTCAAATTTGTTTAGGTTGGGGTTAATTTATTAGAATAATGAGTTCAAGAGAGAGTCGAATGTCTAGTACTACTGTCGCGCAATTTGCAAACGAGCTGAACAGACCTGCCAAAGAGCTTTTAGAGTTGCTCCGCGATGCCGGGGTAGAGCTGAGCTCGGTCGATGATCCTATCACCGAGGCGGACAAGGCAAAGCTGCTCACATCGTTGCAACGTCGTGCGCATGGTAGTCGACGTATTACCCTGACGCATCGTGAGACCTCCGAGATACGACAGGCTGATAGCTCTGGGCGGTCCCGTACCATTCCGGTCGAGACACGGCGCAGCCGCGTTTTTGTGAAGAGAGATCGTTCAGAGTTGTTGGCTGAGGCTGCCAAACGCCAAGAAGAATTACGCGAGCAGGCAGCACAGGCAGTAGGGGAAAAAGACGACAGCAAGGCGGCGACTGACGCAGCGAAACAAGCTGATGCCAGCCCCACACAGTCCGAGTCCGCAGACGCCGGCACCCAGACAGCACCCCAGCCTCAGGCCAGTGCTGCTGATGCCAAAGAGGCTGCTGCAGCCGCTGATCAGGACAAAGCACAGAGTATCGATGCTGAGGCATCCACGGAAAAGGATGTCGCGCCTGTTCAGCCTAAAACGCCCGCGGCCGAGGACGAGGCCAGTGCCTCTGCTCCTGCCGAGGCCCCAACCGAGTCGCCCGCTGAATCACAACCTCAGGTCGAACAGCCTGCGCCCGCGCAGCGCGCTGATCAGAGTGCCGCCAAGGTGGCCAAAGCAGCTGAGGTAGACACACAGAAAGCAGCCGCTGATGAGGCTCCAGACGCTCAAAAAGAGGCGTCCCCGTCCGAGCCTGCGGCAGAGAAAACCGATGCCCGCGATGAGACCGCTACGGCATCCACTAAAGAAGTATCAGATACAAAGGGCAAGCCTGACGTGGCAGAACAGATTTCCAAGACCGATTCCCAATCTCCCAAATCCTCTAAGGCCTCCAAGGCGGCAGCAGCTAAGCCGGCACAAAAGACAAAGACGTCTACGACGGCTAAAAAAGCGGCCAGCGCCGAGCGCGCACCTGAATCCAGTGGTGACTATGAGGTCCATCCTTCACTCGATTCAGAGCTGAGCGAGGAAGAGCTCCAAGAGCGTGAGCGCGCCCGCAAGGCGGCCGCCGCAGAGGCCGCAGCGATCAGCGAAATGTTGAATCGTCCGCGCCGCGTGTTGCGTGCAGCAGAAAAACCCGCACGACGCAAAGGCAGCAAAAAAGATGCCAAGGCTGACAAGGTTGAGAGCGAGAAAAAGTCCAGTAAGCAAACCAAGGCAGCCGAAGAGCAGCGCACCTCGCGCAAGCGCCCATCGCGCGCCGAGGTGGCTTCGGGCCGTGGTGGCCAAGAATCCTGGCGCGAGCCCAGCCGCGGACGTCGTCGTGGCCGCCGTGGCCAAGAGGATCAGCGTGCCCAGCAGAAGCAGCAACCGCAGCAGCCCGAGTTTATCAAGCGCGAGATCCAGGTCCCTGAGACCATTACAGTCGCTGACTTAGCACACAAAATGGCGTATAAGGCCACCGAGGTGATCAAACACCTCATGGAGTTAGGCCAAATGGTCACCATTAACCAGGTGCTGGATCAAGAAACCGCGATGATTTTG
Organism: Pseudomonadota bacterium; assembly: GCA_021793095.1. Lineage (GTDB taxonomy): Bacteria > Pseudomonadota > Gammaproteobacteria > Burkholderiales > Burkholderiaceae_B > Paenalcaligenes. Next base: position 1,059 of record JAJYTK010000002.1, on the reverse strand, counting down.
GTCGAGGAAATGGGGCATACCGCCATTGAGGCCAAGCTAGATGACCCTGAGTCTTATCTTGATGATGCAGTGCCTGCAGATGCCGTTCAGGAATCGCGCGCACCCGTGGTTACAGTGATGGGTCACGTAGACCACGGTAAGACCTCTTTGCTTGATTATATTCGCCGCACCAAGATCGCCTCAGGCGAGGCTGGGGGGATTACTCAGCATATTGGTGCTTATCACGTCAAAACGGGCAACGGTAATGTCAGCTTTTTGGATACCCCTGGTCACGAGGCGTTTACAGCCATGCGTGCCCGCGGTACCAAGGCCACTGACGTGGTAATTCTCGTGGTTGCTGCAGACGATGGAGTGATGCCGCAAACACGCGAGGCGATTCACCACGCACGCGCTGCTGAGGTGCCTTTGGTTGTTGCTATCACCAAGGTAGACAAGCCCGAGGCCAATCCAGATCGCGTTAAGCAAGAGCTCCTCAGCGAAGAGGTGGTGCCCGAAGAATATGGTGGCGATGTTCCTTTTGTGGGCGTTTCAGCCAAGACAGGTGAGGGCATTGATGAATTACTCGAAAACGTGGTGCTGCAGGCTGAAATGCTCGAGCTCAGTGCACCCGTTAATACGCCGGCGCGCGGTATCGTGATCGAGGCACGCCTTGATCGCGGGCGTGGCCCGGTAGCGACCGTCTTGGTCCAAAGCGGTACCCTCCATCAGGGTGATACCGTATTGGTTGGCGCCAGCTACGGTCGTGTCAGAGCAATGAATAATGAGCTGGGCAAGCGCATTAATGCTGCTGGTCCCTCTATCCCGGTCGAGATCCAAGGTCTGACCGAGGTGCCCTCAGCGGGAGATGAGTTAATCGCAATGGCCGATGAGCGCAAGGCACGTGAAATTGCCTTGTACCGCCAGGGCAAATATCGTGATGTTAAGCTCGCCCGCCAGCAGGCCGCCAAACTCGAATCTTTATTTGATGAGACTTCTGACGAGGTCAAGACTCTGTCCTTGATTGTTAAAACAGACGTTCAAGGTTCCCAAGAAGCGCTGGTGAGCTCTTTAGAAGATCGG
>JAJYTK010000176.1 GCA_021793095.1 Pseudomonadota bacterium | reverse complement strand
GCACGCGTTTCTGCGCACGGTGATTATTGAGACGCTCGACACTCTCGCGCAATGCCTCGGGCGCCACCCACAGAGGCTGTGCATAGTGATTAAATAACTCTCGAGCCTCATCGTCGTACCGAGGGTTGCCCGGCAAAGGCAGATTATGGGCCACATTTTGATCGGCCCCATAAAACCCATAGCCCTTTTCACTTTCCGCGATACCATAGGGCACTGGAGCCGGATAGTGCGCCAGCCCTTGCTCATAACGCTGCGTCCAGAGGCTTAAACGCCCCTCCATTTGCCATAAGGCAGTCACAAAGGCGGCAGGGTCACGCCCATCAAAATGAATGGGATCAAAACCACAGCCTCGCAGATGGGCCTTAAACCCCTCTAAACCCGAGACCGTACCCAATGCGGTGCGCTGCTCGATACGACGCCCATTGGCAATCATGATGGGCAGTGCATAACCACTGTCACGGGCCCGCCACCAACGCGGGATCCAATCACTGCCGCGCTGCTCTTCGGCCGCCCCATCAGATAAAAAGGCGATAAGTTTTTCACCGGGCAAGGGCATGTGAACGTATTGCAGCTCGGCAAAGCCCAAATATCCGCCCTCCAGCACCGCCCCAGCGGTGTGCGGATTGGCATGACTGCCCAAAGGCACCCCCGTGCTGCCATCAGGGGCCAAGGCATAACAATAAAAATCCTTGACCAATTGACTGAGCCCAGCCTCGCCCTCACCATAGGCCGCTGCCTGCTCGGGATGCACATTGCCCACCAACACATTCAGTGCCTCGACAGCGGCCACGCTGTGCCCCTGCCCCATCAACCACGACCGCGTTTCTCCGGTCAGGGCATTCCAAGCCAAATAAGCAGCATACCCCGGGGCCATATTGAGGGAGCCGCCCGTATGCCCCTCGGGTTTCTCTTTGAAATCCTCTGCCTGCAATGGCTGCCCATCGATGCGCACCCGTTGCGCATAGGTCATATGCACCACCACCCACATGGCCGCTGCCGTTAAACGGTCTAAATCATGCAGCAAGTCATACACCGTCACCACATCGGGCTGTAACTCACGCGCGACCAGATCGGCGGCCATCGCCATCACCAGCGCTTGGGTATCCGAATGATGTTGAATGGGACCATAGCCGGCCCGCCAACGAGCAAAGGCGGGCTCTGCGGCTGCATGCTGCTCGAGTCGGGCAGGAGCATAATCGCCCAAATCGCCAAATAAAGCACCATTTAAATATTGCATCACCCCTCCTTGCTCTATTCTTTTCATTGAAATTTAATCAAATAATGATTTGAGCTCTGCCAAATAATCATCTGGAGTTTTGGCGGGCTCAGGCTCTTTTTGACCCTCTTCTTGAACAAACATCTCGTCTACAAAACGAGAGCGTTCGCGCACCACATCCTCGCGCCCCTGGCGCCGACGTTGGCACCAACTGAGCCGCAACGTGCGCTGTGCCCGAGTAATCCCTACGTACATCAGCCGACGCTCTTCTTCGATGCGTTTGACCAGCAAGGCAGGGCGTTCATCCTCGGGTAATTCCTCATCCTCGCGACCCAAATGCGGTAATAGCCCCTCTTCGACCCCCACTAAAAACACATGAGGGAACTCTAGGCCTTTGGCCGCATGCAATGTCGATAACTGCACGGCGTCGGGCTCTTCGTCGCCCTCATTATTTTCCAATAAGGACACCAAGCTGACATGCTGCACAATTTCAAGCACGCTCAGATCATCTTCTACTGCCTTGCGCTGCAACCACTCGATTAAATCTAAAACGTTTTGCCAACGGGCCTGCGCCGGCCGCTCATCATAGCGATCAAATAGGTAGTGCTCATACTCAATGGCACTGACCAAGCGATGTAAAAAAGAGGCGGCCTGCTCACCGCGACACTCGACCTCGCCCAACATGCGCAGGATAAAATTTCTAAAACCCTCTAATGCCTCGCGCTGCACTGTGGGCAACTCGGTACTGAGTAAAAAAGAGGGTAAAGCCTCCCAGAGGGAGCTGTCTTGGCCACTGGCAAAAACACCCAAACGCTGCAAAGTGACCTCACCCACCCCTTTACGCGGATGCGTCAGGGCCCGAATAAATGCCGGGTCATCATCGGTATTGGCCAATAAACGCAAATAGGCCAATACGTCGCGGATTTCAGCCTTGGCAAAGAAACTTTGGCCTCCCGTCAGCACATACGGAATACGGTATTGCCTGAGGAACTGCTCGAGCACCCGGGCCTGATGATTACTGCGGTACAACACCGCAAAATCACGCCAACGCGCCTGCCTCATGGTGCGCTCTTGCATGAGCTCAAAGCAGACCCACTCGGCCTCGGCCCGCTCGTTGGGGCAGTCTTCGATGTGAATCTCTTGACCATAGCCCAAATCAGACCACAGGCTTTTGCCAAAGATCACTGGATTGTTTTTGATGACCTGGTTGGCCGCCTGCAAAATGCGCTGTACCGAACGATAGTTTTGCTCAAGCTTGATCAACCGTAATTCGGGGAAATCCTCTTTGAGGCGTTGCAGGTTTTCAACCGTAGCGCCCCGCCAAGCATAAATCGCCTGATCATCATCGCCCACCACCGTAAACTGCGCACGGGGCTGCACCAACTGCCGTACCCATTCATACTGGCACACATTGGTGTCTTGGTATTCGTCGACCAGCAAATAATGCACCTGCTGCTGCCAACGCGCGGCAATGGCCTCATCATCACGCATCAGCATGGCGGGCAAGCGCACCAAATCATCAAAATCCACCGCCTGATACGCCCGCAACGTGGCCTCATAGCTATAAAAAATGCGCAGCGCCTCTTCTTGGGCGGTGGTTTTCACATGGGCGGCAGCTCGATCCGGATCCAGCAGTGCGTTTTTCCACAAAGAAATTTGCTGTTGGGCAGTAAAAATGCGTCCCCTATCTGTACTATGCAACAAATCTTGTACGACCGCAAAGCTATCATGCGCATCCATAATGGAAAAACGCGGTTTAAGGCCTGCGTGTTCGGCCTCTTGGCGTAAAAAACGCAACCCTAAGCTATGAAAAGTACCCACAAAAAGGCCTTTCATCTGGCCACGATTCAGCACAGAAGACAGACGTTCACGCATCTCGCGAGCGGCCTTATTAGTAAAGGTCAGCGCCAGCACACGCTGGGCATCATAGTGACACTCTTGGAGCAGATAAGCGATTTTCTGCGTGATGACGCGCGTTTTGCCACTGCCAGCCCCTGCCAATACCAATGCCGGGCCATCCAGATACAACACGGCTTCGCGTTGCTTGTCATTTAATTTGGGATCCAGTACAGCCATAAGTCCAACATTTTGGATAAAAAATCTAAAAACCGCCGGCCAGCATCGGGAAACATCAAATGCTGAGTGGGTCAACCTCTAAAGTATAAGTGCGGCGCATTTTTTGTGCGAGCTGCGCGAGCATCTCATCCCAAGCCGGTAAAAAACGCTGCAAAGCCGCACGAGAGGGACTTTCCACCAGTAATTGAGCCCGCTCACGGTCGGCCACCCGCACAATATGTAAAGGGACCGG
>JAJYTK010000175.1 GCA_021793095.1 Pseudomonadota bacterium | reverse complement strand
AACAGCCGCGCCTTATACATCAGTACAGCTCGATCATCATTGGGTGGCAAATTGGCAGCAACCTACTTTGGATGATTTGCAGCAGATGGGGTTATTAAGTCCTGCCTTTACATATTTTTCTGATCCTCCCGCGCGTTTATGGGTATTTCCTCAAGAACCTTGTGTGCGCGCCCCTTGTTTTTTGCATGCCTTAGTGGTCGCCAATGAGCCGTTGCAAAAAAGCGCCGGTGTGGCCGATGCTCAAGCATTGGATTTGTGGCGTGAGGCCACGGATGGCGACGGGCTGACCGTGCAAGCGCCCTATGACCAGTGGTTAGCAGGCACTCATTTTCGTTGGCCTAACCAGTTTGCACAGTCTGGCGCATTGCCTGAAGGTAGTATTGCTTTGGCCGTACAGGGGGAGCAATTGTGGCAGCGGTATTTACGTGTGCGCGATGAGCGTGACCCGCAGTTTCAAAATCACATGACGGTACAGGGGCAGGTGCACAGTAAAACTGCTGTACGTAGCGATGGATATCTGGCGATGGGCCTTGAGGCCGAGCTTGGGTCGCAATGCGCCGAAGATGGGGCCATTGCCCATGATGCGCATTTACCTACCTTATTGTTGTGCCGCCAAGGTCAGTGGCAGCAGGCAATGGCGCACGATGGAGGGTATTTTATTTCCGATCAATATGGGCATTGCACGCATCCCTCACTAGGCAATACCGCTAACCCAACCACAGGCACCTGTGGGTGCGCTACGGGTTATCAGCCCACCATTGTGGCGGTATTTGCCGATGAGCAAAATAATTATTATCGCAGTCATCTCTGTAGGCCTGCGCTGGTTAACTATTAAGAATGTTCAAAGGTTGGTATTATGGACGTTTGCATTTTGTAATTGGCCTTGGCAAGTTTGGGTATGGGTGAGTGCTCATCGCCCTTTTGTTTCGAGATATAATTAGGCATCTTTATTTTTACAGCGCAGCAATTCATGAAGACATCCGAGATTCGTCAAAAGTTTATATCCTTTTTCGAAGAGCGCGGCCACCAGCCGGTGCCCTCTTCTTCGTTAGTACCTGCTAACGATCCCACTTTATTGTTTACCAATGCAGGGATGGTGCAATTTAAGGACGTATTTACCGGGCAAGAGCAGCGTCCTTATGTGCGGGCCGTTTCATCTCAGCGCTGTGTGCGCGCAGGCGGAAAGCATAACGATTTGGAAAATGTAGGCTATACCGCCCGACACCATACTTTTTTTGAAATGCTGGGTAATTTCAGCTTTGGTGATTATTTCAAGCACGATGCCATTCATTTTGCTTGGGAGCTTTTGACAAAGGTCTTTGGTTTGCCCCAAGAGCGTCTTTGGGTGACAGTCTATGCGGATGATGACGAGGCCTATGATATCTGGCACACAGAGATTGGTGTACCGCAAGAGCGCATCATCCGTATCGGTGATGAGGATGGCCAGCGCTATGTCTCAGACAATTTCTGGCAAATGGCCGATACCGGACCTTGTGGGCCTTGTTCCGAGGTGTTTTATGACCACGGTCCCGAGGTTTGGGGTGGGCCACCTGGATCTGAGGACGAAGACGGCGATCGCTTTATTGAGATCTGGAACCTAGTCTTTATGCAATACGAGCGCGCGGCAGATGGCAGTATGACCCCATTGCCCAAACCCTGTGTGGATACTGGTATGGGGTTAGAGCGTATGGCTGCGGTATTACAAGGGGTGCGTTCTAATTACGAAATAGATATTTTTCAGGCGCTCATCCGTGCGGCGGCTCGTGAAACCGGGGCCTCTGATCTCGAGGATAACTCTCTCAAGGTCATCGCCGACCATATTCGAGCCTGTGCTTTCCTGATCATCGATGGGGTCATCCCCGGTAACGAAGGGCGAGGTTATGTACTGCGTCGAATTATTCGTCGTGCGCTGCGCCATGGCCATAAACTAGGCCAAAACCGCCCCTTTTTCCATCGTTTAGTGGGCCCACTGACTGAGCAGATGGGTGATGCCTATCCCGATCTCTTCAAGCAACAAGAGCGTATCGAACAAGTGCTGCGCCAAGAGGAAGAGCGCTTTATCGAGACCTTAGAGCACGGGATGCGTATTTTAGATGCCGCATTGGCGCAGCTAAAATCAGGTGACACCCTAGATGGCCAAACCCTATTTACCTTGTATGACACCTATGGTTTCCCCGTGGATTTAACGGCTGATATTTGTCGTGAGCGTGAGGTGCAGGTAGATTTTGCGGGCTTTGACGAGGCCATGCAACAACAACGAGAGCGCGCCCGCGCGGCGGGCCGTTTTCAGGCAGCCCAAGGACTCAGCTACGATGGTGTGCACACCACCTTCAAGGGCTACGAGCATTTAGCGGTTGATGACACCGTGGTACAAGCTATTTATTTAGATGGCACTTCAGTCGAGGCCATTGAGGCCGGCCAAGAGGCCGTTGTGGTTTTAGATGTCACACCGTTTTATGCCGAGGCTGGGGGGCAGGTAGGTGATGTAGGGGTCCTACGTGATGATCGTTCGGTTTTTGTCGTCGCAGACACCCAAAATATATCCAGCCAGGTCATTGGGCATCACGGTACCCTCCAACAGGGGGCACTTAAGGTCGGTGATCGGCTCAGCGCCCAGGTGGATTATTTGCATCGCGAGGCCACCATTCGCAACCACTCGGCCACACATTTGATGCACAAGGCCCTCAAAGAGGTATTAGGCGAGCACGTACAGCAGCGCGGTTCTTTGGTTGATGCCGAAAAAACGCGTTTTGATTTTGTGCATGATGCTCCCTTGACGGCCGAACAAATAGCGGCGATTGAAAATATCGTTAACAACGAGATCCTTGCCAACGAGCCCGTTCAGGCTCAATTGATGAGCTTTGATGAGGCAGTGGCCTCAGGTGCTGTTGCGTTATTTGGTGAAAAATACGACAGCGAAGTACGTGTTTTAGATATTGGTACCTCGCGTGAATTATGCGGTGGGACCCACGTACGCGCAACGGGTGATATTGGTTTATTTAAGATTGTTTCCGAGGGTGGGGTCGCCGCAGGCATTCGTCGGGTTGAGGCTTTGACCGGGATGAATGCCGTGCATTGGGCGCAGCAAACCGAGCAGCAGCTCTATGCGGCCAGCAATCAACTGAAGACCACCCCTGATCAAATTGCCGAGCGTATTAGCCAGTTGCAGTCTCAAGTGCGGACACTAGAACGCGAGCAAAACCGTCTAAAAGATCAGCTCGCCTCCGCTGCCGGGCAAGACCTAGCCGCTCAGGCGCAAACGCTGGATAATGGTATCAAGGTGTTGGCCGCCGAGCTACCCGGTGCGGATCCAAAGGGGCTGCGCAGTACCGCCGATCAGCTCAAGAACAAGCTCGGCACGGCGGTCATTTTGTTGGCGACCACCCATAACGACAAGGTGAATCTTGTCGCTGGAGTGACTCAAGACCTCACGCAGCAGCTCAAGGCTGGTGAGTTAGTCGCCATGGTGGCACAACAGGTCGATGGTAAAGGCGGGGGGCGCCCCGATATGGCAATGGGCGGGGGAGATCGGA
>JAJYTK010000174.1 GCA_021793095.1 Pseudomonadota bacterium | reverse complement strand
CTTAACCGCCTTTGCGGTTCCAGCTTAGACGCTGTGGGTACAGCTGCACGTGCAATCCGAGCTGGTGAGGCCGGTTTGGTGATTGCAGGTGGGGTAGAGAGCATGTCACGCGCACCTTTTGTAATGCCTAAGGCGCAGAGTGCTTTTTCGCGCGCCAATGCCGTCTATGACACTACTATCGGTTGGCGTTTTGTTAACCCGCAGATGAAAGAGCAATACGGCATTGATTCCATGCCCGAGACGGCGGAAAATGTGGCCGATGATTTTAAGATTTCCCGCGAGGATCAAGATCTTTTCGCACTGCGTAGCCAAGAGCGTACTGCAGCTGCTCAAAAAGCAGGTTATTTGGCCCAAGAGATCGTGCCTGTCACCATCCCGCAGCGCCGCGGCGAGCCCATTGTGGTTGACCAGGACGAACACCCACGCGAGACCAGTTTAGAAAAGCTGGCCAAATTGCGTCCTATTGTGCGTCCTGATGGCACCATCACGGCAGGTAATGCTTCGGGTGTCAACGATGGCGCCTGCGCCGTTATTTTGGCTTCTAAAGAGCAAGCTGAAAAAAATGGTTTAACCCCTCGTGCCCGCGTGCTGGGGATGGCCTTTGCTGGTGTTGCTCCACGCATTATGGGGATTGGCCCCAGCCCGGCGAGCCAAAAAGTATTGGCCCAGACAGGCCTAACCATTGATCAGATGGATGTGATCGAGCTTAATGAAGCCTTTGCCGCACAAGGGCTGGCAGTGACTCGAGAGTTAGGGCTCAAGGATGATGACCCACGTGTGAATCCCAATGGGGGCGCTATCGCCTTGGGTCACCCGCTAGGAGCCAGTGGTGCGCGCTTGGTCATTGCTGCAGTGAATCAGCTGCATCGCACCAATGGCCGCTATGCATTGTGCACGATGTGTATTGGCGTGGGGCAGGGGGTTGCGCTCATCCTAGAGCGTGTCTAAGCGCTACCTGCTTAGTTAGCGTCGCCTGTGTTTCAGGTAAAAGGGTTGCTTTGGCCGGTAGGTTAGGGCAACCCTTTGATTTTGTCCCCAATACGCAAGCCATTTTTTTCAAACCAGCCTTGATTCATTTCTAGGGCATATAAAATAGGTTCACTCGGGCAGTGCGTGTCGGTGCTTTTCGGTTGCATGTCGTGCATGCTTGAAATTGACCCCTGTGCAGTGATAAAGGCAATGCTCAAGGGCAGATAGGTGTTTTTCATCCAAAAACAAGGCTGATGCGGATATTCAAAAACGAATAGCATGCCGTCATCGGCCGCCATGGAATGTCGATACATGAGACCGCGCGAACGCGACTGTTCGTTGTCTGCTACCTCAACCTCAATGGTCTGACTCGCCAACTTTAATGTGATTTTTTCCAAAGAGGTGGTTTTGGCAGCCTTGGTCTCGGAGGCAGAAGGATCTGCCTGTGCCCAGTGCGCAGGAAAAAGGGTGCCCGCAGCGCATAAGAGTAGCGCAGCAAAAAAAACAGGGCGCGCACGCCCTGATCTAAAATGAGTCATTCGTAATACGAAAATCAGGTTTAAATGAAAGTATTTTTTTGTCTTATAATACTAGCAGAGGTTTTAAGCCGAGGGGGTGATGTTTAGGGCTTGTTGACCCTTTGGCCCCTGTGCAATTTCAAATTGCACCTTTTGACCCTCTTTTAATGTTTTAAACCCGTTCATTTGTATTGACGAAAAATGTGCAAATAGGTCTTCTCCTCCTCCATCGGGGGTAATAAAACCAAAACCTTTTGCGTCGTTAAACCATTTAACGGTACCTGTGTGAGTGAGACCATCCCCAACAATGGTCGGTTGTACTTCAGACATGCGAACTGCCTCTTTTTGTAAACATCAATAAAAACAACAAAATTGTTGTCACACCAAATCGCCCGAATAGGTATTGTTTTGGTTTGCTTTCGGGCTAACCTTGATGATGCTTAATATTGCTTTAACCAGTCAACTATGGAAATTACCTAGTCTACCTATGGCAACTGAAACAGAAAGAGACGGCAGTGTTGTTCTAGAGCGGGAAAAAGAGCTGGCAAAGCCTCCTATGTACCAAGTCGTCATGCTAAATGATGATTACACGCCGATGGATTTTGTCGTCAGCGTTCTCGTGCAAGTGTTTCAAAAAACACCCGCCGAGGCAGAAAGTATTATGCTAAAAGTACACTATGAGGGACGCGGCGTTTGCGGCGTGTACCCATACGACATCGCCGAGACGCGTATAGAGATGGTGCACCAACTTGCCAGAAGCCGCGAACACCCTTTAAAGTGTGTTATGGAACCTGTCTTTTCAGACTCTTAGGCCGATAGGCCGCAGAGCCAGCGACAGCGGTCGCATCAATTTAGTTTTATATAGGGAAAAACCTACGGGCACAGGCTTGATACAGATTAGATAATAGTAACCACAGCGTATCTATCCGCCGCTTGGCAGTCTTTGATAGGCGGGTTTGTGGTGGTGAGGTACACTGTCACTATAGACGGGCTGATTAACGGCCCCCAGGGTTTTTCTTGTCGTGTAGGAGGAAGCGTGATCTCCGAAGAATTAGAGTTAAGCTTGCAAAAGGCCTTCAAAGAGGCCCGCGAGGCGGGCCATGAGCTCATGACAGTCGAGCACCTTTTGCTGGCCTTGTTGGAAAATACATCTGCGGTAGAGGTTCTGCGTGCCTGTGCTGCGGACATCGATAAATTACGCGAAGATCTTAATAATTTCATAAAAGAAAACACCCCAATGAGTCCCAATCAAGAGCATGCTGATGCGCAGCCAACATTGGGCTTTCAGCGCGTTATTCAACGCGCAATCATGCATGTTTCTTCTAGCGTGGGCAACAAAGGCGAGGTCACGGGGGCCAATGTGCTGGTGGCCTTGTACGGCGAAAAAGATTCCCATGCGGTGTATTACTTGCATCAACAAAAAATTACCCGCCTTGATGTGGTCAATTATTTGTCTCATGGGATTACAAAGGCTGGGGGCGCTGCTGCGCCCATCCGCTCTAGCGCTCGTCCTGCGCGACCTTCAGGCCCTGGGTCGGGCTCTCAGCAACAATCTCGCGCCAGTGATAATCAAAAATCACCGCTAGAGCTCTACACGACCAACCTCAACGAGGCCGCCGAAAATAATCGCATTGACCCCTTGATTGGGCGTGACAAAGAGCTCGAGCGCGTTGTGCAGGTGCTTTGCCGTCGACGCAAAAACAACCCCTTATTAGTGGGCGAGGCTGGGGTAGGTAAAACAGCCATTGCCGAGGGGCTGGCCGCACGTATTGTCTCTGGTGACGTGCCTGATCTCCTCAAAAATGCGGTGGTGTACTCCTTAGATATGGGGGCACTGTTGGCCGGCACTAAATACCGTGGCGATTTCGAGCAGCGCCTAAAAACAGTACTGAGCGCCTTAGCCGAACAAGAGTTTACCGTCTTATTCATTGATGAGATTCACACCCTTATTGGTGCAGGTTCTGCTTCAGGGGGAACCTTAGATGCCTCTAATCTGCTCAAGCCTGCATTGGCTGCCTCCGAGCTTAAATGCATGGGTGCGACCACTTATAGTGAGTACCGAGATC
>JAJYTK010000173.1 GCA_021793095.1 Pseudomonadota bacterium | reverse complement strand
ATTGTAAAGAGCGCCCTCGAGCGGCAGGGCCTAAGGCCATCGCCAGAAAGGCGAGCAGTAGTAAAACTTGGGCATACCAGATAGGCCCTAGCACGACGCAAACCACAGCGACGGGCCAAAACCAAAGTAATTGGGCCGGGCGGCGCAACCCATAACGAAAGACCAGCTCTTCTACAATGGGCGCCCAAATAATGGCATGCAACCACGGTATATCATGAATATCGAGCCGATGCTCTGCACCGCCAGCGCCTGCAGCCATCGCCGCCAATGGGCCAAAAAGCACCATATTTAAGAGCCACAAACAAACGGCCCACTGTAGTAAACGCTCAAGGCGGGTACCGGCAGTCCAGTCCACTCGCCACCCCGAACCCAAGCGATTACTGGGTAGACGGGGCCCTAAGCGTGGGCGGAGAATGAAGCGCCAAAAATCACGAAACTCATCTCGAAAACGCAGCGCGTGGCGGCGCTCATCGGGAGATCGGACAGCACTCACTTATGGGCTCCATTTAAATATTGAGCCACGGTCTCCATTTCACCTTTGAGCAGATTGGGCAGTTCACGCTGGCAGCGCTCCAGGGCCAACTCAATCTCGGGCCAGTCACCGCTACGCGGATTGCTGAGCACATAAGCCGCCACGGCCTGCTGTGAACCGATGTCACGAGGATGGCCGATGCCAATGCGCAAACGCCAAAAATCGGGGCTATCCAGCGCCTTTTGAATATCGCGCAAACCATTATGGCCAGCATGCCCTCCGCCCAGCTTTATTTTGGCTGCCCCTGGCGACAAATCGAGCTCATCATGCAAGACCAAAACCTCTTTGGGCTCAATCTTATAAAAACGACATAGCGCCGCCACGGCTTGTCCCGAGCGGTTCATAAAGGTGGTGGGCTTGGCAATCAATACTGCCTGTCCGTCAAAATGTGCCTTGGCCACCCAAGAGAATAATTTTTTTTGTTCGCTGAAAGTCGCCCCTAAGGCATCAGCAAAATGATCGGCCAACCAAAACCCGGCATTATGGCGTGTTAACTCATACTGTGCGCCCGGATTACCCAGCCCGACCACACACCGTATTGCTTGTGACATAAGCCATCCAAAAATAAACCCCTGTCAGCTATGCCAACAGGGGTCTGAATCATAAACGAAACGAATATAGAAGGGGGAGTAAGAAAATCAGAGTGGCCCCAACCCCACTGGGCCGATGGCCACACTAATTTGTAATTACTCTTCGTCCTGCTCCTCGTCCGCATCAGCCTCATCGTCGGCATCAACCAACTCGGGCTCATCGACCTCACCCTCATCCTCTTCGACCTCTTGACGTGCAGTCAATGCAGTCACCAGAGTGGGGTTAGGATCAGTACTGCCCCCGGCATAGCTCACCCCTTGGGGCAGCTCGATGTCCTCGAGGGTCACCGTGCCGTTTTCCTCGAGCTCGCTGAGGTCTACATCAATAGATGCGGGCAAGTCAGCAGGCAGACAGATGATTTCCAAATCGTTGTATAGCTGACTGATGACCTGATCGTGCAGGCGAACGGCGGGGCTGTCTTCGCCATTCATGAAATTCAGAGGTACACGGGTGGTGATCTCTACATCATCACGTACGCGCTGAAAGTCGACGTGGACCACCTCGGGCTTGTAGGGGTGCCATTGTACCGAACGCAACAATACGTTGACCTTTTTCCCTTCGAGTTCCATCTTGAGAATGGAAGCATAGAACTCGTCACGTCTAAGATCGTGGAAAATCTGGTTATGGTCCAACGCGATGGGCTGAGCCTCGGCACCCCCACCATATAGAATCGCTGGAACCTTACCTGCGCGACGCAGGCGGCGGCTCGCACCAGAACCCTGATCGTTGCGCGTAAAAGCTGTGAATTTCATGATAGTTACTCCAATAAAGATGGTGTTTATCACACCCTAGCGGAATCCCGCACATAAGCACGCGTTGCCGCGACCAGCGCTGCGTGCTCCCAAAAAATATTAATCGATAAACAGTGAGCTGACCGATTCTGCATTAGAGATACGCAGGATGGTCTCACCCAATAAGGCGGCACAAGATAATTGGCGAATTTTAGGGCAAGCCTGAGCCTCGGGAGACAGAGGAATGGTGTCCGTCACCACTAACTCTGTCAGCTCGGAGTTGCTGATACGCTCGATGGCCTCGCCGGACAGCACAGGGTGCGTGCAATAGGCATAGACTGCTGCTGCACCGCGCTCTTTGAGTGCGTCCGCCGCCTTGCAAAGTGTGCCAGCGGTATCCACCAAATCGTCCATCAAAATACACGTGCGCCCTTTGACGTCACCAATCACGTTCATGACCTCAGAGACGTTGGCGCGCGGACGGCGCTTGTCAATGATGGCCAAATCGGCTTCCAGCTGTTTTGCCAGTGCACGCGCACGAACTACCCCACCGATGTCGGGAGAAACCACCACCATATTGCTGTGGTTACTCAACCAAATATCGCCCAGCAAAATGGGCGAAGCATAAATATTATCAACGGGGATATCAAAGAAGCCCTGAATCTGGTCAGCGTGCAGATCCATGGTCATGACCCGATCAACCCCCACCACCTGCAACATATTGGCGACCACCTTGGCGGTAATGGCCACGCGGACGGAACGTGGACGACGGTCTTGGCGCGCATAACCAAAATAGGGAATGGCGGCTGTGATGCGTCCAGCTGAGGCGCGACGCAGTGCATCGACCATCACCATGATTTCCATGAGATTGTCGTTGGTGGGCGCACAGGTAGGCTGCAAGACAAAGATGTCCCGACCACGGACATTTTCATTAATCTCGACCATGACCTCTCCGTCAGAGAAGCGGCCTACAGTCATTTTGCCTAGTGGCATATCGAGGTGATTTGCCACATCAACAGCCAACCGCGGATTCGCGGTGCCTGTGAAAATCATGAAACGTTCATGTGCCATGGTAAAACGGGACGACGAGGACAGAGGTATGAAAAAATAAAGCCGTTGACCGCTTCCCTGCAGGAATACAGCTCAACAGCTTTATACTGTACAGGCATGAAGCCTACTCAATGTTTGGCTGGGGATGAAGGATTCGAACCTTCGCATGCCGGAATCAAAACCCGGTGCCTTAACCAACTTGGCTAATCCCCATGTGTTTTATCATTTTAACCTAACCAGGAATAAAGTGGGTGTGCATTCAAAAAATGACAAAGGGTTGACTGCACATCCAGGTTATCCCTAGTTTTGGTATCGAACTGTATTCTATATCGAAACAGTTCTAATTGTCTATTGGCCAAAGGCGCTGTTGCATATAAAGCAAAAACACTAGAACCAGAACCCGAAACACTAGCATGTAGCCCCTGGCTCTGCAAGCCATCCAACAGCAACTGCAGCTGTGGATGTTGCTTTGCTGCAACCGGCTGCAAATCATTCTTTCCAAAAAGACTGACTCGGCCATCGCTGCCTAGCAATGAACCCCGTATATCAAAGGTACTCAACCCCCTTTCCAAGGATTCATGCCAATCAACAAAGTCAAAAATATTAACTGGTTTTGTATCACGAGTCAAGCCCTCATCGGCAAACACTTGTGCCGTTGCAACAGAGAGCTG
>JAJYTK010000172.1 GCA_021793095.1 Pseudomonadota bacterium | reverse complement strand
GATCTCCCACCACTACCGGGCTGTGCCAATTTGTCTAGTTCTGTTCGGGAATGTTTGTAATCCTTGATGGCCGCCTCTAAAAAGCGGCGGTCATTGTTTTCATTGAGATAGGGTAACAGTGCCTTGATGGTTTCTTTGACATCACCCACCACCCCCAGCTCTAGCTTGGCCCGTCGGCCTAGGTTTTCGGGGCGGATGTCGACCTGAACAATTTTGGCGCGATGCGGGAAAAATTGCTTATAAGGAAAGTCTGTACCCAGCATCAATAAAGTGTCGCAAGAATGCATGGCCTTGTAACCAGACTCAAAGCCAATAAAACCGGTCATGCCCACATCAAAGGGGTTGTCATACTCAACATGCTCTTTACCGCCCAATGCATGGATGATGGGGCTTTTGAGTTTGTCCGCCAATTGCATTAATGGCTCATGTGCCCCAGCGCAACCCCGACCTGCAAAAATAGCCACCCGTGGCGAATCATTCAGCAATGCTGCCAATGACTGTATTTCATCCTCAGGGGGAATAACTAAGGGGTCCTTGGGCAGCAAGCTCGCACGTGAGGACACTGTTTTTATCGGTGACGCTTGCAAGGCCACATCCCCGGGCAAGACGATGACCGCTACGCCTTTTTGCCCGACCGCCGCTCGGATGGCATTTTCGATCACATAGGGCAACTGATCCGGGTGCGAAATCAGCTCGCAATAATGGCTACACTCTTTAAATAGGTGCTCGGGATGGGTCTCTTGAAAGTATCCACTCCCGATCTCTGCCGAAGGAATGTGTGCCGCAATCGCGAGCACGGGGGTACGGCTACGATGGGCATCAAACAAACCATTAATAAGATGCAGGTTGCCAGGGCCACAAGATCCCGCGCAAACAGCAAGCTCTTGAGTGACCTGGGACTCGCCACTGGCGGCAAAGGCCGCGACCTCTTCGTGGCGCGTGCCCACCCACTCGAGTCCGCCATGTGTACGTATGGCCTCGGTAATACCATTTAAGCTATCTCCAACCACCCCATAAATGCGCTTTACACCGGTCTCAGCCAGAGTGTGCACCAAAAGATCGGCTACATTTTTTATTGGCATTTGTCATCCTTTATATTTTTGGACGAATACAGAGCGAATCGAATGGCCCAACAGCTGGATTAAATATTATCCAGCTTGAGTACTTGGGCTGTTTTAGCGCGGATGCTACGGCAGGCATCCGCATCTGTTTTAAGGTTGATCCCATAGGTTGGGAAAATTTCACGTAAGCGATTCAACCAACCATCAGGAGTTAAGCGATCGGCAAAACACCGCTCTAGTAACTCGATAGCAATAAAGGCGGCGGTCGATGCACCCGGTGAAGCGCCTAACAAGGCGGCCAGCGATTGATCCGAAGCTGAGATGAGCTCGGTCCCAAACTCGAGACGGCCGCCATGATGCTTGTGTGTGGGACGGATGATCTGCACCCTTTGCCCGGCAACCACATGCTGCCACTGAGGCCGTTTAGCCTGTGGGTAAAACTGCGTGAGCATCTCGAATTGGTGTCCCCCACTTTGTAAGACCTGAGAAATCAA
Organism: Pseudomonadota bacterium; assembly: GCA_021793095.1. Lineage (GTDB taxonomy): Bacteria > Pseudomonadota > Gammaproteobacteria > Burkholderiales > Burkholderiaceae_B > Paenalcaligenes. The sequence goes on along the minus strand of JAJYTK010000172.1, from coordinate 2,033 downwards.
ATACTCGGTCAAGTCCCAGTTGTCTTTGGCCACATCCAGCATGGGGACCACATTGTCGGAACGCACCGATCGAAATAAATCAGTCAGTGAACCGTGCTTGAGAAAACGGGTAGAAAACCCAGCATAAGGCCCAAATAACACCGACCGCTTACCCTCGACGATGCGTGTATCCAAATGCGGCACCGACATGGGGGGGGATCCCGTCGGGGCCATGCCATACACCTTGGCATTATGTTGGTGGCTCACGACTTCATCATCGCAACGCAACCAGATCCCCCCAACCGGAAAGCCGCCATAACCATGGCCCTCGGGGATATCTGATTTTTCTAGTAATTCAAGCGCCCCACCCCCTGCCCCGATAAATACAAAAGGACTTTGGAAATGACGCTTTTCATGCGTCATAGAGCAATGGGTCGTAATTATCCACTCATGAGATTGGGGGTCGCGCTTGAGATCCGTCACGGTGTGTAAATAATGTACATCCACGCCTGATGTGTTTTTGAGATGCTTAAATAAAATACGGGTCAGGGTCCCATAATCCACATCAGTACCCGTAATCATGCGGGTGGCCGCGACAGGAGTGTTATCCTCGCGTCCCTCGATAATCAGGGGTGCCCATTGTGCAATCTCTGTGCGGTCTGTGCTAAATTGCATCCCGTGATAGCAATGATGCGCAGACATGGCCTCGAACCGAGCCTGTAGAAATTTGACATTATCCTCACCCCATACAAAACTCATGTGCGGGCATGAGCGGATAAAATCAGCAGGGTCATCAATAATGCCCTTTTCGACTAAATAGCTCCATAGTTGGCGAGAGAGGTCAAACTCGACATTTACCTCGAGGGCCCTACTGATATCTACGGTACCGTCGCTTTTTTGCGGCGTATAGTTTAGCTCGCAATTGGCAGCATGCCCGGTACCTGCGTTATTCCAACCGTTGGAGCTTTCCAAGGCGCAGTCTTCTAGCGCTTCTAACACCACGATGCGGGCACCGGGGTCAAGCTCTTTGAGTAGCGTGCCGACAGTAGCACTCATAATCCCGGCACCAATTAATAGAAAATCAACTCGCTCAGGCGTAGATGTGCTCATAACAGATGACCTCTCAGTTTAGGGGGTGGAATCTGGAATAAAGGAAGGGGCAGTCTCACCGTCTAATGCAATATAGACGCGCAACCACGGCTCATCATCAACCAAATGCCATCGATGGCCACCGCCCGTAATATCCTCTGCTAGCAGCACATCGCCGGGATACAAAACAAATCGTTTATTGGTATGAGTTTCGAACTCGAGTGTCCCTCTTAGGGTCACCACATACTGGATGGTGGGTGCGTTGTGCCAATCGAAACTCCCTCCGCTGCTGGTCTCGCGGAAGGAAATAGACTTGGCGACCGCAATGAGTGAACGCAGATCTTGGCCGTGCCCATCAGCCAGCCGTATATGCCCCTCCTCGAAATCAGACTGCCCACTATCATCCGTAAACAAACGAACGCAACGGATCATATTAAGCTCCTTTGTTTTTATGGGTTGGCTGAAAAAGGGATGGCTGCATCTGCGGGCAAGGTGACATACGCACGCACCCAAGGGGCATCACCTACCATACGCCAACGATGCCCTTTGCCAGCGGTTTCCTCAGTGAGCAGGATATCTCCTCTTTGAATCTCAAACGACTGGCCCGTCTCGGTTTCAAATACCAAATGCCCTTGTAATGTAATGACAAATTGACGTGCCGTATCGACATGCCAATCTGCCGAGGACCCTGCCGCCGTTGATTGATAAAAGACTTGTCCGGCTTTGAGCGTCTGGGTTGTATGGTCACCGCGCTCGGCCGCCTCATATTGCAACACACCCTCCTGTGCCTGTACTTGGCCCACCTCGTTAGTAAAGAGACGAACACACCGCACCATGACAGCTCCTCAGATAAATATTATTGCTTGTTTCATTGTGATAGTACTAGTTTTGAATAGTACTGCCCAGAAAAAGACCACTAAAACAATAGAAATAAGGGATTAACCTATTAGATTGATAGGAGATCG
>JAJYTK010000171.1 GCA_021793095.1 Pseudomonadota bacterium | reverse complement strand
CGCAACCGTGTGGTGGCGCTGTTGCCCGATGAATTGAATGAATACGAAATCATTGACCATTTAAATGCGACAGGGATTGTTGAATTAGGCCCGGCCGATTGGGAATTGCGTCGGGTGCCCGATGAGGATTGGGTGCGTCATGTACAGGCGCAATTTGGCCCAATCAGCATTGGCGATCGCATTCTCATTGTGCCCAGCTGGCGCCGCGAAGAGGTGCTTTCTGAGGTGTATCCCAAAGAGGACCAGGTACTCATCGAGCTCGACCCCGGGCTGGCTTTTGGTACCGGCAGTCACCCCACCACACATTTATGTCTCGAGTGGCTGGCCAAGCACGTCAAACAAGGCGATGATGTGCTGGATTATGGTTGTGGTTCGGGTGTGTTGGCCATTGCCGCTAAAAAGCTGGGCGCCAACCAAGTGGATGCCGTAGATATTGACCATCAGGCCGTGTTTGCCACCAAGGGCAATGCACGGGCCAATCAGGTACGTCTACGCGCCATGCACTCGGACGATCTCCCCACCGAGCACAAGGGGCAGTATGATATTGTGGTAGCCAATATATTGTCTAATCCACTCAAGGTATTGGCCCCTTTGCTGACAGCCTACGTCAAGCCAGGAGGCTTGCTGGCGATATCGGGCATTTTGGCTTGGCAGGCCAAAGAAATGCAAGAGGCCTACCGAGACTACATGCATATCAAGGCTTGGCGCGAACGCGAGGGTTGGGTATGTATTGTGGGTCAGCGCACAGGGGCGATTGACGAATAGTTAGAAGAGCCATGATCACGCTTACGACACAGTGCCCAGAATGCCAGACGCAGTTTAGTGTTGACGGCGACGCGCTGAGGCGTCGCAAGGGGTTGGTGCGTTGTGTGCACTGCCAAGAGATCTTTGACGGCTACGAGGCCGTCGTGAGCGATACAAAAGCATCTTCAGCATCTCCAACATCCTCTGCATCTTCAACCTCCTCAGCATCTTCCCAGGCGCTTGAGCCTGTAGACGATGCGCCCATAGATGATTTTTCTATGGCAGCGTCAGATGCGCTATTTGTTGAACCCGATCTCCCTTTTATCGATACAAAGGCAGCCACAGAGACTGATTCAACAGTAGAGGCAACGCCTGAACCTCCTTTTGAGTTTTTTGTGGAGGACGCCGATGAGCTCGAGGGTGAATCGCAGCCTGATTTGCCCACAGAGCTACCCGCAGAAATTCTCAACGCGCCCACGACAGAGCCCGTCTTTTTCATCGAAGATGAGGCCGATAGGCCTGTAGACGATGCGCCTACTGTCGCCCCAGTCATTGGGGCGGCCCCCTCGGCGACCCCAGAGGCGGTCGATCCTGTCTACGCCGAGCGTCGTATTGAGCCCCCCCATTTCTCTTGGCGTGATTCTTTGCGTCGATTGGCCTGGCAATTGTTGTTGTGGGGGTTGGTCGGGGCAGCATTGTTGCAGGCGGCCTATGTGTATCGTGCCCAGATTGCCCTACATGCGCCGTTCATGCGGCCTGCCTTACAATCATTCTGTGCGTATGTGGGGTGCCAGGTGCCCTACTTACGGGCTCTTTCGGCCATTGATATTACCTATAGTCGCCTTTCGCGCGAAGCGCGGTCTGCCGATGATGGACAGCAGTATTTATTGCAGGTGGGTCTTAACAACACCGCCTCTGTCCCGCAGGAGTGGCCTACCTTGCTCATTACCTTTAGTGATGTATCGGCGGCAGTGATCGCGCGTTTAAAGGTGACTCCTGAGCAATACCTAAGTGCGGCTCAGCTTAAGGGTCCTTTTTTGCCTGGACAGGTGATCGATCTGCGATTACAGGTTGAGGCGCAGGATACCCAGATCAATGGATTCAAAGTAGACAAGTTTTTCTCTTAAAGGTAAAGATGACAAGACGAATTTTAGTTTGCGGCTCATTGGCCTTCGATATGATTGCAGTATTTGAAGGGCGTTTCAAAGAACATATACTGCCTGAGCATGTGCCTAACTTGAGCGTATCCTTTTTTGTACCCGCCCTGCGTAAAGAGTTTGGCGGTTGCGCGGGTAATATCTCTTATAACCTGGCGCTATTGGGTGCACAGGCGGTGCCCGTGGGGACTGTGGGTCACGATGCGGGCGAGTACCTCGAACGCATGCGCACCTTAGGCATTGAGACTGACATGATCAAGGTGGTGCCTCAGGAGTTTTCCGCGCAATGCTTTATTACCACGGATATGGACAGCAATCAGATCGCCTCTTTTCACCCGGGGGCCATGCAGTTCTCTTCCCGTAATGATCTGACGGGCCAAAAAGCAGCTTGGGCGATTGTGGCGCCCGATGCCAAAGAGGCTATGATCGCGCACGCTCAACGATTGCAGCAGTCTAATATTCCTTTTGTGTTTGATTTGGGGCAGGCCATGCCTTTATTTAATGGGGACGACCTCAATGACATGATCGCCCGCGCCGACATCTTGACGGCCAACGACTATGAGGCGACCGTCATCCAAGAACGCACGGGTAAATCCATGGATGAAATCGCCGAGCAACTACAGGCGGTGATTGTCACGCACGGTGCCAAGGGTGCGATGTTGTATCATAAAGGGTCCAAGCGCGAGGTCGCACCTGTCGTCGCCGATGAGGTGTTGGACCCCACGGGTTGTGGGGATGCCCACCGCGCAGGTTTGCTGTATGGCCTGACGTCTGGTTGGTCCCTATACGAGGCTGCATGTTTGGGCAATATCATGGGCAGTATTAAAATTGCCTCACAGGGACCACAAAACCATCAGCCTAAACGCGAACAGATTAACCGCCTCTTGACCGAGGTTTATGAGTTAGATGTGGCTGTGCCCACACTGGCTTAAATTTTCCTTCAAAGGAGCAGGTCATGACGACACAAAATAGACATCGTCCCCAGATGGTGCGTTGGTTCAAGCTCACCGCAGCAGCGCTGGGTGCGGTATTGTTGATTTCGGGTTGCGCGCATCACAGCGCTTCGAGCCAGACTTATACCTATGGACAATCGCAGCGTGAGCAGGTGGTGCGTTATGGGGTAGTAGAAAGTGTTCGACCCATTACCATTCAGGCCGATCGTTCTTCAGGTATTGGGGCCGCATCCGGGGCAGCCATGGGTGGGGTCGCCGCCAGCACTATTGGGGGCGGCCGTGGCAAGATCTTAGCAACTATGGGTGGCGCTTTGCTGGGGGGCATTGCCGGTGAGCAGGTCGAGCACCGTGTCCAAAAGAGCAAGGGCCTAGAGATCACAGTCAAAATGGATAATGGGGAAACACGCGTGATTGCCCAAGAGGCCGATGTGCCCATTAACGCCGGTCAGCGCGTGCAAGTGATTAGCGGGGCTGGCCCCGTCCGTGTGAGCCCTATCTAAGCGCACAGCGCCCCCACACGAATCAAGCCCTGTCCCACATGGATATAACGCACGTGTGGGATCAGGGCTTTTTTGCCTTTGTTAGTGATGCGGGCTGCCGATGTGGTGTCACTGCCAGATCGCAAGCCCAGTTGGCCCAGTAGGCCCATTAAAATGTCAGCAAATCACTAAACAAAATATTTCTATTGATGTTATTGATCACCACAATGAGTACCTGGGTGATGATCAAAACAAT
>JAJYTK010000170.1 GCA_021793095.1 Pseudomonadota bacterium | reverse complement strand
CCGATCTGCCATGCCTCCACGTGGCGGGTCAACCGCATCTGATGAGGAGCTCGAGGCAGCCATCCTCTACATGCTTTCTGAAAACGAATAGCCTGTCACCTAAAATGGGCTTGCCTCAATGACGCGAGCCCTGTGCTTTCCAATGAAAACGCCGTCATGCTTTTGACATGACGGCGCTTTTTTTGTCCCTTTTCTCGGCCTTTGTTAGGCCACTCATTGTTATTGTTTACCGAGCCGGCCCCATCCACCACTCAGGTATGGCGGTGACTATCTCGGGGAAAATACACAAAATTATGATGGCTAGGATCATGACCAACACATAGGGCAAGGATCCAGACAGGATCTCCCGCGTCGGGACCTCGGGCGCAATGGAGTTAATCACAAAGAGATTCAAACCGATGGGCGGGGTGATGAGGCCAATTTCCATATTGATGGTCAACACCACAGCAAACCAATATGGGTCAAAGCCTGCATTGACCACGATGGGATACAACAGCGGCGCCGACATCACAATCACGGCGACGGGGGGTAAAAACAGCCCAGCCACCAATAAAAACACATTGATGAGCCCCATCAGCGCCCAACGATTAATCTCAATGGTCGCAATTGTTGCTGCCAGACTCTGGGTGATATATAGCGAGGAAAGCGCAAAGGCAAAAAGCTCGGCCGAGGCCATAATCATCATGATCATGACGCTTTCACGCATGGCAGAGCCAAAGATAGGCACAAAGTCTCTCGCCTTAAAGAGGCGGTAGACTAAAATCACCACGATCAAGGTCAACATGGCACCCGCCCCAGCCGCCTCAGAGGGGGTGGCGACGCCGCCATAGAGCACAAACATCATGCCCACAATGATGGCCAACAAGGGCAACACCCGCGGTAAGGTCTGCATTTTTTCCCGCAAACTATAACGCAGCCCCGGCACCACAAATTGAAACCCCTTGCGACGTGCATCAATCAGCGCCCAGATCATAAACATCGCCGTGAGCATCACTCCAGGCAATACCCCTGCCAAGAACAAACGTCCGATAGAGGTCTGGGTAGAGATCCCATACACAATCATGGTGACTGAGGGCGGGATTAAAATACCCAATGTCCCCCCCGCGGCGATCGAGCCTGTGGCCACCGAGTTGGGGTATCCCCGTTTGCGCATCTCTGGGATCCCCAATCGACCAATGGCAGCACAGGTCGCCGGACTGGACCCTGTCATCCCAGAAAAAATAGCACAGGCCCCGATATTGGATAGCACCAACCCGCCGGGCACCTTGTAGAGCCAGCGGTCCAAAGAGCGATATAAATCGCCCCCTGCGGGGGTGCCCGCCACCAAAGAGCCCATCAATACAAACATGGGAATGGCGACATAGGCCAAATTGCCAATGCCAGCGAACATGGTCTCGGCCAACACATAGACGGAGTCTAGCCCCATGTCCATGAACACCCCAGTAATCGCTGCCAAACCCAAAGCAAAAGCGATGGGCATCCCGGTCGCCAACAGTACAAATAAAATGGCAATTAAAATCAAGCCAGCAATCAGTGGGGTCATGGGTGCACCTCTTCGTTTTTATAAATCCTAAATAGATTGGCCAGGTACTGCATGCTCAACAGCACAAAGCCGATGAACATCGGCGTCAGCGGCCACCATAAGGGGACGGCGGCCACACTGGGCGTGGTCCACCCGCGGTCGTAGGCCTCGTACCAATGCACCCCAGTGGCCACTGCCATCACCACACAGAATAAAAGCCCCAGTACCGAACCAATAAAATCCAATCGCCGCTGATTACGGGCCGAGGCATAGTGCATCACCACATCTACCCCGACATGCCCCTTGCGCAGCAACACATAAGGTGCCCCAATAAAAATTGCAGCTGTGGCAGAAAACACCACCGCCTCGGTCTGCCAAACTGTCGCACCACGAAAGACGTAGCGGGTCAAAATCATCTGACACACCACAATCATGGCAAAAATCAAACATGCCACGGCGATCGCCCCACCCCAACGGGACAGGCGCTCGACGAATGCAATATATCTATCGATCATTGCGCTTGCATCCTCAGAGGAACAGAAAAAAGAACACCCACTGGGCCTACACATGCACCCAGTGGGTGGATCACTGCATTATTCGACAGCCAGGGCCTTGTCTAAGAGCTCTTTGCCGCCTTTGACGTTTTCCGCGAAATTCTTGTATGAGGATTTCTGGGCCACCTCCATCCAAGCCTCGTAATCGGCCTCAGAGAGTTCGGTCACCTCAACACCACTTTCCTCAAAGATATCGATCATTTTTTGCTCCCCTTCGCGAGACACCTGATCGAAGTATTCTTCTGATTTGCGCGCTGCTGCCTTTAGGGCTTCTTTTTGCTCATCGTTGAGCCCCTCATACACCTTTTTCGACATAATCACGGGTTCGTACATAAACCATAAGGCGTTGTCACCCGGGGCGGTCAGGCATTTGACCTGCTCATATAAACGATAGGAAACAAAGCTATCGTTTGAGGTGTTGGCAGCATCTAAGACCCCAGTTTGCATCGCGGTATATACCTCGGAGGAAGGCATGGATGCGATGGACGCCCCTGCCTCGGCGAGCATTTGCTCAAAGGCGGGACCCGCCGCACGAATCACCTGCCCCTCAATACTTTCTGGGCTGGTGATGCACTGCTCTTTAGAGGCAAAGCCCCCTGCCAACCAAGCATCGGCAATAATGACTGCGCCGTTCTCTTCGACCAAAGCGCGAATTTCATCCATAAAGGGAGATTTATTCAAACGCTGCGCGTGATCATAATTACGCACCAAACCAGGCATCAATGTGGCAGAAAACTGCGGCACACGGCCCGACGCGTAATCGAGGGGGAAAGCACTCATATCGAGTTGACCGCGCGTCACTGCCCCCCATTGCTCAACGGGCTTATACAAAGAAGCCCCTGGAAACACCTGAATCTCTAAGCCCACATCGGCGTCTTTAACCTCTTTGGCAATGATTTGCACCATTTCATCGCGGGGATCACCCTGTCCCCCGGGAAACTGGTGCGACACCCGCAATACCTGATTAGCGGCTGCCGCTTGGGCAAACATCATCCCAGCGGCGGTCAGTGCCGTTACCGCCAACACATGGCCACGATGACTGCGGGCCTGAAACTGCTTTTTACTTTTCATGGTTGTCTCCTCCGAAAGCGAAAAGTGATTACTGCTGTAGTGGTTGATACCGTTACACCGACCACCATGACTGATGAGGCGGTGGGTATCACGGCTTTTATTACTTCTTTTACTGCGACTACTGCTTTTGTTGCTTGTTGTACTGCTTTTTGTTCTTCGTTTTACTACTTTATTTTGTTGCTTCTTTTACTGCTTTCTTTGTTACTTTGTTGCTCTTTTGGCTCTTTTGGCTCTTTTGGCTCTTTTGGCTCTTTTGGCTCTTTTTATTGTTTTTATTGTTTTTATTGTTTTTATTGTTTTTATTGTTTTTCACTGTATTTTTGCACTTCATAGTGCGTGCTGTATTACATATAAAGGGGCAAGCTGGTCCCGCTGCCCCTTTTTATTTCGGATGTTTTATTTGGCAAATTGCTGTCGCAATACGTTTTTTTGCACTTTGGCCATGGTATTGCGCGGCAACTCATCAATGATATGGATTTGTTTAGGCACTTTGTAGT
>JAJYTK010000169.1 GCA_021793095.1 Pseudomonadota bacterium | reverse complement strand
ACAACCGCCCCACAAGAGCCACTAATAAAGATAGAAACAGACCCCTCCACTGTCTTGCCCACCGCACTGACCTCAGAGCGTCTCTTGGCGCGTATTTTGACCCCGGAACGCATGGCGGCAGCAGATTTACTGGATTACATCAGCTACCTTGAGGATAATCAGCTCCAAACCACACGCCAGGTGGTGGCGCTCTGGCGCAAGTTTGCCTACCCCTTTAGCCTATTGGTGATGATCACCATCGCGGCACCGATCAGTTTCATGCAAACGCGCCGGGGCGGAGCAGGCTCAAAGATCTTTTTAGGCATTGTGGTTGGGGTGGGGTTTTTTATGCTCAACCAACTCACTCTTAACTTGGGCATGCTCAGCCAATGGTCTCCTTGGGTCACTGCGCTACTGCCCAATTTGAGTATGCTCATTACTGCTTTCATCGCTCTGCTAATACTGGAAAACCGCAATCGACGGTTCTTGCGCGCCCGTCGACCCAATTGATGCCAACCCTTCATGACAATGACCGAAACCAACGATCCTCAACACTGGGTAATTGGCGATTTGCAAGGCTGCCTTGAAAGCCTGGATTACCTGTTGGCCCAGCCCGCTATCAGTAGCGCCCCCCAAGCCCAATTGCTGTTTGCCGGCGATCTCATTAATCGCGGCCCAGATAACCTAGGCGTCCTGCAACGGCTATATCAGCTGGGCGACCGTGCCCAATGCGTGCTGGGCAATCATGATATTCATTTTTTGAGTGTGGCTGCTGGGGCACGCCGACCCAACCGATACGATACTTTTGGGGATATTTTAGAGAGCCCACAGCGGGATTTTTGGGTCGACTGGCTACGTCATCAGCCCTTGTTGCTTGAGGCCGCGGATCATTTGATTGTTCATGCCGGCATCGCTCCGGACTGGAGTCTATCCGAATTGCGCCAGATTGCCCGTGATATCGAGGCGGTGCTACAAGGGGATGACTGGAAAGAGCGTATCCTCAGCCTATTTGGCAATGAGCCCGCTATTTGGTCCCCCGAGCTCCAAGGCGACGATAGACTGCGCTATGGGATTAATGTACTGACCCGCATCCGTTATATGCAGGCTGATGGGGCGCTGGATTTTGGTGCCAAAAATGCCCCCACCGAAGCCCCTGAACACTTACAGCCTTGGTTTCGTCTGCCCCGTTTAATCACTCAGCCCATTGTCTTTGGCCATTGGTCAACCTTGGGCTTGCTCAATGAATATGGGGTCTACGCCCTCGATACGGGCGCCCTCTGGGGCGGGCAACTGACAGCCATGCGTTTACAAGATCATCACATCGTACAAGTCCCCGCCCAAGAAAAACGCAGCCTCGATCCCATTTAATGTCCCCACGACAGCCGTGGCCCACTGGGCACGGCGGCCAGCCATTAATCCCCTCGCTCAGCCGCCACGGCTTGGCGAATGGAATGCCAGGCCCAACTGCTTATCTCGGCGCGGGTCATGCGTGCACACTGCTCAGCAGGCAGCGCATCGACAAAAATGCATTGCACGCGCGCGGGTTCTTTGCTGCTCAGTAGCTGCCAGATATTGGCCACCAAACTCTGATCCCCGGTAAAAGCAAAACGGGTACTGCGCTGTTGCCCCGCATAAAAGCGCAGGGCAATGGTCTGTAGCGGGACATTAGCCGCGATGGCTGTGCCAAAGAGGCTGGAGTGAAAACGTTGGACATCGAGGCCATCAGAGGTGGTCCCCTCGGGGAAAAGACCCACCACCTGGCCTTGGGCAAACAGATGGCTCAACTGCTCGGATACCGCCTTTATTGCATGGCGGCGTTGGCGCTCGATAAAAACCGTCCCGGCCCCTGCGACCAACCAACCTAATAGCGGCCAACGACGAATTTCACTCTTGGCCACAAAATGCGTGCTGCGCACAGCATTAATCACAAAAATATCCAGCCAAGAGACATGGTTTGCAACCCACAGAGCAGCCGTACCCTGAGCAGCGGGTGCGCCTTGCAACTCAATACGCACCCGACATAAGCACAGTAATTGCCGCGACCACCAGCGGATCACAGGTTGTTTTTTATGGACACCACACCAAGAAAAATAGCCGGCAATAATGGCCAATCCTAGTAGGACCCAAAAAAATAATAAAATCCCAAAAAATAAAAAACGCCCAAACGCTATCATGTGCCGATGTTGAGGTGATTGTTAATCATTTTATGTTGTGAGGCGGCTCATCTAGCCAGCGTTGCAAAATAATGGCCGCAGCGACATCATCGTCATCCTCAAAGGCACCGACATGCAATTTGGCCTCGCGGGTGCTGCCCCACTCATTGACCATATCCACAGGCAACCCAAACCGCCCATGCAGTTGGCGGGCAAAGCGGCGTGCCTGTTGCGTTTGTAACTGCTCGCCGCCATCAGTCAACAAGGGCAGGCCAACCACCAAGCGCTGAGGCTGCCAAGTGTCGATCAAAGGGGCTATCTGAGCTAAATGCTGGGCCCGTGATTTACCGCGAATCACGCTCAAAGGGCGTGCACTGCGGCTAATGGTATTAGCAATGGCCACCCCTATCCGCTGTTCACCAAAATCAAAACCCAGCAAGGTCAGCTCAGTCGGTAAATCAGGCACGGCCGGCACTTCCAGTCAGCATAATAGGATCAATGCCTAATTGGGCCAATGCTGCGCTATAGCGCTCTTCGGCCGGAGTGGCAAATAAAATATCATGGTTGGCCTGCACATGCAGCCAGGCATTTTGGGCCATTTCATCCTCGAGCTGTCCGGGCCCCCAGCCCGCATAGCCCAAAGTAATCAACACATCTTCGGGGCCAGTGCCTTGGGCCACCTCTTGTAGCACATCACGTGAAGTGGTCAACGCCATTTGACCCAGATTGATACTGGATTTGTAAGCACGCGCCGGGGCGTGTAACACAAACCCTCTGTCGGTCTGTACGGGTCCGCCAAAGAAAACTGGCGCCTCTTGAGTCAGGCCGATTTCCAACGACAGCTCTAAATCAATTCGCTGGAGCAAATCGCCCACCGTCATATCGGTGGGGCGATTGATCACAACCCCTAGAGCGCCCTGCTCGTTGTGCTCGCACATGAAAATAACGGTGTCGGCTAAACTGCCCGACACCATGCCGGGCATTGCGACGAGCAATTGACGTGAAAAATCGACCCTCGAAGATGTTTGTTCAGTGGAATCTTTTCCCATTAAAACCTCCTAGAGTCGTTTTTATCTATAACGTAATTAGACCTCGATCATTTCAAAGTCTTCTTTACGGGCCCCGCACTCGGGGCACACCCAATTGGGGGGAACATCCTCCCAGCGGGTGCCTGGTGCAATGCCCTCTTCGGGTACGCCCGCCTCTTCATCATAAAGCCAACCACAAATTAAACACATCCATGTACGCATAATTTAATACTCTATAAAATGCTATACCCCTTGAGGGGCGATCCATTAAAATGGAACAATAATACTACATTGTGCTGCCGAGCAGCGCCTTACTTTTTTATTTGACATTAAATATAAATGACTGCAGATTTGTCAGTATCAGCCCCTCCATCGGTACTGTTATTCGGCCCCTTGGATCCGACCTCGGCCCAGTACCTCACTGCCGATGCACTGAGCTGCCAGTTGACGGGGTGTCATCCTGCAACGGTGGCAACCGCTGTGC
>JAJYTK010000168.1 GCA_021793095.1 Pseudomonadota bacterium | reverse complement strand
AGGGCCGGCCATTTTCGCGGGATTAAAAAACAATAAAAACAAGTTTGAGGGGCCAAGCCTTTACTGAGGTGCGTCTTTGTTAATTTCATTAATACTGCGCACTACCATTGCTATAAAATCCTCTATCAATCGAGGTAATTGGCGGCCCCTCATAACTTGGATTTGCACCATGCGCGCATGCATCTCTGGATTTAACAAGGGCTTAGCCAACAGTCCCGAGCTTTTTAAACGCCTACCCACTGATACATAACTAGCGAATAAAATTGCCTGGGATTGGCGCACATAAGGATGCAGTGCTTGTGCATGATTACAGTAAAGTACGGGTTCCACCCAACGCCCGGTCATATTGCAAGCTTGCTGGTATAGCTTATAAGTTGAGGTCCCGGTGTCAGTGAGCACGATGGGGTAGTCTTGGACCTCATTGAGGCTCAAACGTCGTCGACGCGCCAAAGGATGACCAACCGCCATCACCGCTAATGCCGGAGCGCGACAAGTAAAACGCACAGCCACCTCAGAGTCTCGACGAGTACTAAAGGTCACCGCAACATCTGCCGCACCCGTGACTACCTGTTGCCTTGCTTTAGATGCCGAGCTCACCATCAAATTAAAATGCACCTGAGGATGTTTTTGGCGAAAATCCGCCATTAAACTTGGAATAAGGTCGTTGGCCACCCCCTGTGTGCATGCCACACGGATAGGCCGATTAATCGCCTGACTCAGAGACTCTATTTCCTGCAAGGTAGATTCACTTTCTAATCTCATACGCCGCACATATGCGAGTAACACCTCGCCGGCAGCGGTTAATTGCATACCTTGTACGCTACGTTCAAATAAACGTGCACCCACCCTCTTTTCCAAGCCATCAATCTGCCGGCTCACGGCAGAAACAGCGATATCTAAATCATCTGCGGCACCACTCATACTGCCGCGCAATGCAACTTTGTAGAAATACTTTAACGCCAAAGTCTGCACACCTACTCCTCCTGTTTTGAATCTTTATTCGCTAGGGTTTTCCACTGCTTTATATTCTATTTATTAGAAATAGCTAGCACTTTATATGCATTGTATAGAAAGTTTTGCTTATTTATACTGAATGAAACCTATTATTCTAAGCTCGAAAAATACATTAAATAATTATCCAAACAGAGCATGTGGGAGGTGGTTAGCGTCATCGATTAATGTCTTGACGCCTCTGTTAACACACTCAATATCAAATGATATCCACTCATAAGGAGACACTCATGCGACATCATTTTAGTTTTACGGCCTTGGCTTTTGGTCTGGCTTGCGCTTTTTCTAGTGCCAGCCTAGCGGAAACACTTAAAATTGGCTTGGCTTCCGAGCCAACAGCCGTAGACCCCCATTATCACCAAACAACTCCCAATGAGGCGTTGATCTCTCATATTTTCGAAGGACTCGTCAAAATGAGCCCTGACATGGAGATGCAACCCGCCCTAGCTAGCAAATGGGAAGCCACAGACGATACTACCTGGACCTTCTATTTGGATGATCAAGCCAAATTTTCCAACGGCGAACCCTTTACGGCACAGGATGTGATTTATTCGTTTTGCCGAATTCTTAATAATGAAACTGCTATTGGCACCGGTTTAACCAACGTCGCACGCCGAATCAAAGCAATCGAAGCCCCAGATGAAAAAACCGTACACCTAAAAACAGCCTCACCCTATCCTGTGCTGCCTAATGAGTTAGCACGGGTGCCTATGATCTGGAGTGGTATCGCTGAGTTTGACACTCTAGAATATGAACAAGATGGCGATTGTGGCGTCACCAGTAGCTGGCCCACCGTTAACGATTTTAACCAAGGTGATTTAGTAATAGGGACTGGCCCTTACACGCTTAAGCAATACGAAAAGGGCGGTACTATTATTCTTGAGCGAAATGACGATTATTGGGGCGAAGAACTGCCAGATTGGTCCGAGGTACGTATGACTGCTGCACCTAGCGCAGGTCCTCGTTTGACGGGTTTGTTAGCTGGTGACTTTGACCTAATAGAAAACCCTGCTGCGCGAGATATTAAACGTATCGAAGAAGGTGACTTTTCTTATGAGATCAAACCTTCGGTACGCATCATGTTTTTCCAGCTAGATGTGGGACGCGATGAAAGCCCATTTGTAAAGTCTCCAAAGGGCGATAATCCACTGCAAAACCCCAAAGTGCGCCAAGCAATTTCCATGGCGATTGATCGCGAGGCAATTGTAAATCGCATCATGGATGAGGTTGCCGAGCCTGCCACGCAGTACCTGCCCAAGGGCATGTTTGGCACCATCGAAGACGCCACCATCCCCGAATATGATCCCGAAAAAGCTAAAAAATTATTGGCAGAAGCAGGCTACCCTGACGGATTTGAATTAACCTTATCGGCCACAAATGATCGATATATCAATGATGCCCAATTAACCCAGGCGGTTGCCCAATACCTCAGCCGCATCGGCATTAAAACTAACGTCGATACGATGACTAGCTCGGTCTATTTCCCCAAACGTGCCAAGCGCGAATTTAGCGCGTCTTTAGGTGGGTGGGGCTCTGAAACCGGAGAGGCCAGCAACTATCTGCAGTACTGGGTGACCACAACTAATGCAGATCTAGGCGTCGGGGGCAGTAACTACGGTGGCTACTCAAACCCCGAGCTAGATGAAATCTTTTTAGAGGCAACGCGCACCTTAGATGACGAGCAACGCAGCCAGCTGTTGCAGCAAGCCGTACAAATGGCCCTTGATGATATGGCTCACATCCCATTGCATTTCGAGAGCGGCATCTGGGCTTTCCGTCCTGATATCAGCTACGAAGGTCGAGCTGATCAGCGCACCATGGCCACGCATGCCAAATTAAATAAAGACTAATTTAATTCATCCATAAAAACTGTAATTCCTCCTGAGCATTCCTCTTGCCATGGGCTCCACTACGGCGTCCTATGGCAAGAAATGCTCACTACTACACAGGAGTGGTCACTTGGCAATTTTTATTGTCCGCCGATTGCTTCAAAGCATTTTAGTTTTATTTGCTGTTTCAATCGTCGTTTTCTTTGCCGTTTATACGGTGGGAGACCCCATTGAATTATTGGTCAGCCCCGACGTCAGTCAAGAGCAACGCGATGCAATCGTTGCTCGCTTAGGACTAGACAAACCTGTCTGGGAACAATATGCGATTTTTTTATGGCGTGCCTTGCACGGCGATCTCGGCACTTCCTTTGTACATGGCATTCCAGCAGTAACTTTAATACTACAGCGCTTTCCAGCCACGCTTGAGTTGGTGGTGGTCGCCATGACATTGACCTGTATTTTTGGTTTGTCCTTAGGTCTTATTGCCGGGCTTTACCGCGATGACTGGGTGGGCAAAAGTATTATGAATACTTCCATCCTAGGCTTTTCATTGCCCAATTTTTGGCAAGGTATGGTCCTGATACTTTTGTTCTCGGTGTGGCTGGGCTGGCTACCTGCATCTGGCCGAGGCCCTACCACAACCGTGTTGGGTATCCCGCTGAGCATTTTTAGTATTGATGGCTGGCGACATATTGCTTTACCTGCAATAAATTTAGCCATCGCAAATATTGCTCTTGTATTACGCATGACTGCCTCTGGCGTACATGAGGCCCAAGGACAAGATTACGTTCGCTTTGCACGTGCCAAAGGCG